>JAVEDG010000197.1 GCA_030841245.1 Actinomycetota bacterium | reverse complement strand
GCCGAGGAAGAAGTTCCGCCAGATCGCCATCAAGGGCACGATCGCGAGGTCCTGGTAGACGGTCGCGATCCCGGCGTCCAGCGACTGACGCGGGCTGTTGAAGTGCACCGGCTGGCCGTCCATCAGCAGCTGACCGGCGTCAGGCTGGTAGACGCCGGCCAGGATCTTGATGAAGGTCGACTTACCGGCACCGTTGTCACCGAGCACGCAGGTGACCTCACCGGCCCGGACCGTCGTCGAGATGTCGTTGAGCGAGATGACACTGCCGAAGTACTTGGACACCCCTCGGATCTCGAGCAGCGGCCCGGCGGCGTCCTCCGGCGCCGGGCCGGTAGCCGAGTTCGGTCGCGCCTCGGGCTCCGGCTCCGCCGGCGACTTCGCCGGCTCGTTCGCGGCTTCGGACATCCCGCTCACCTCCTGCTCTGTTCGGCCAGCTTGCGCACCAGCTGGTTGGTCAGGACCGCCAGCAGCAGCATCGCGCCGAGGAAGAACTTGAACCAGTCGCTGTCCCACCCGGCGTACACGATGCCCTGCGACGTCATGCCGATGATCAGCGCCCCGATGGACGCACCGACCGCAGACCCGAAGCCGCCCGTGAGCAGGCAACCCCCGATGACGGCCGCTGCGATGTAGATGAGCTCGAACCCCAGTCCGGTGTTCGCCTGGATCGACGTGAGCCGGAACAGGTAGATGTTCCCGACGAACCACGCGCCGAACGACACCAGCATGAACAGCGAGATCGTGGTGCGCTTGGCCGGCACACCGACGTTGCGACTGGCCGTCTCGTCGCCGCCCACCGCGAAGATCCAGTTGCCGAAGCGGGTCTTCGCGAGCAGGTAGGTGGCGGCGATGGTGAAGACCACCCACCAGGCGATGGCGATGTAGTAGGCCTGGCCGAACACGGTGATCTGGGAGGCGAAGATCTTGTGCGGGACCGAGTAGTAGGGCTCCTGGTCGATCCCACCCACGGACACCGTGTCGGTGAGCAGCTTGGTCACCCCGAGGTTGATGCCCTGCAGCATGAGGAACGACCCGAGAGTGATGATGAAGCTCGGGAGTCCGGTGCGCATCACCAGGTAGCCGTTGATGAAGCCGATGGCCAGGCAGATGGCGAGCGAGACGGCCAGTGAGACCCACACGACTGTGTGGTACTGCGTCGTGAGGATCGCCGTCGTCAGGCCAGCGGTGCCGAGCTGGACACCGGCGGAGAGGTCGAACTGGCCGCCGATCATGAGCAGGGCGACGACGACGGCCATGATGCCGTACGTCGAGGCCGGGTCGAGCCAGTTGGCGAAGCCGTCCGAGTGCCAGAACACACTGCTCTGGATCGCGAAAAAGACGAAGACGACGATGGCACCGATCATCGAGCCGAGCTCGGGCTTGAGCAGCAGTCGGCGCAGGATGCCGACCTTTGCGACGCGTTCGTCGAGAGTGGGCGGCGCAGCGGTGGTGGTCATCGCAGACCACCCGTGCTGCACCGACGGCGATGATCCCCCGACCGGCAGGGAACCGGGCCGCCCGACCCGGAGCTCGAAGCGTTCCTCATGGGTTGCGCGCCTCTCTGGGAGCGGAGTGGGGGAGCGACCCGGGCCGCTCCCCCACCACCGACTGACTAGCGGGTGCCTTGCGCGGACAGCTGGATCACCTTGGCCGCGTTGTCCTTGGTGACGTAGCCCGGACCGGTGAGCACGGGCAGGCCACCTCCGACCGTGTTCAGGTTGGACTTGTACAGCGTGAGCATGACGATCGGCAGGTAGCCCTGAACATACTGCTGCTGGTCGACCGCGAAGAGCATCTTGCCGTCGCGGATGGCCTTGAGCACGTCAGGGTTCAGGTCGAACGTCGCCAGCTTGACGCTGGTGCCCTGGATCGCGGGGATGGCCGCCGAGCCGATCACCGGACCGAGCGTCAGGACACCGTTGATCGAGCTGTCCGACTGCAGCTTGGCCTTGATGGTCGACTGCGCGCCGGCCGGGTCGGTGTTCTGCACCTGGACGTTGGTGACTTTGCCGCCGAGCCCCTTCTTGAAGCCCGCACAGCGCTGCTCGAGCCCGACGTTGCCGGCCTCCTGGATCACACAGAGGGCGTTGGTGACTCCCTCCGCCTTCATCCGCTGGCCGGCACCTTCGCCGGCGATCTCCTCGGTCTGCCCGACGTGCGCGAGGGCGCCGTAGGCCGCCGACTGGTCCTGACCGGAGTTGATGGTGATGACGGGGATGCCCGCCGCGACCGCCTTCTCGATCGAGGCCTTGAGGGCCGGCGGGTTCGCCATCGAGACGACGAGCCCGTCGACCTTCTCGTTCACCGCAGCGTCGATCAGCTGCGACTGCTTGGCCGGGTCGCCATCGCTCTGGTAGGTCACGGTGACGCCCATGTCCTTGCCGGCCTGCTGAGCACCGTGCTTGACGACGTCCCAGAAGGTGTCGCCGGCCGCCCCGTGGGTCACGACGGCGAACTTGTACCCGTAGTGACCGGCACCGGACGCCCCGGTGTTGCTGTTGCCGCTGTTGTCGTTGCTGCTGCTGGTACAGGCGGCTAGTGCCAGGGGCAATGCCACCACCAGAGTGAGGAGCTTCCTCTTCTTCACCACTGCGGTTCCCTTCTGCATGAGTCACAACTTCGCGGTCTGTGTGCTGTGCTTGCCTGCCGAGCCGTCATGGTCCAGGGCGCCTCCCCGGTCCAAGGTAGGTGCGCTGGCTGCGCTTCGACTCGTCGTACGTCGCCCGGGCCGCCCGGGTCGACTCGAGGGTCGATGTCTCGGCCACCGGCACGTCCCACCAGGTCTCGCTCGACGGGGCGCCGACCAGCGGGTCGGTCTCGATGTGCACGACCGTGGTGCGCGTCGACTCGCGCGCCTTGGCCAGTGCCGCGCGCAGCTCGGCGACGGTGGCCGCCCGGATCACGTCGGCGCCGAGGCTCTCCGCGTTGGCCGCCAGGTCGACCGGCAACCGGTCGCCGTCCAGCCGTCCTGCCTCGGAGCGGTACCGGTAGCTCGTGCCGAAGCGCTGGGCCCCGAGGCTCTCCGAGAGCGCGCCGATGGACGCGTAGCCGTGGTTCTGCACCACGACGACGACCAGCTTGACCGACTCCTGCACGGCGGTGACGAGCTCTTGCGCCATCATCAGGTAGGAGCCGTCACCGACCAGGACGAACACCTCTCGGTCGGGTGCCGCCAGCTTGACGCCGAGCCCGCCCGCGATCTCGTAGCCCATGCAGGAGAAGCCGTACTCCATGTGGTAGCCGTTGGGCCTCCGCGACCGCCACAGCTTGTGCAGCTCGCCCGGCAGCCCGCCCGCGGCGCAGACCACGACCCCGTCGTCGCCGGCCGCGCGGTTGACCGCGCCCACGACCTGTGCGTCGGTCGGCAGCTCGACGTTGGCGGGTGCGGTCGCGTGGTCGACCGCGGCGTCCCACTCGGCCTTGAGCGCCTGCGTGCGCGCCTGCCAGCCGGCCGACGCGGCGTGGTCGCCGAGCGCCGCCGAGAGCGCCTCGAGCGTCCGCCTCGCGTCACCGGTCACCGGGACGGCGCCGTGCTTGCCCGAGTCGTAGGGCTGGATGTTGACCTGCACCAGCGTCGCCGGGCCCGGCACGAGCGCGCGCGAGCCGGTCGTGAAGTCCTGCAG
>JAVEDG010000181.1 GCA_030841245.1 Actinomycetota bacterium | reverse complement strand
CCCGAGGACGACCTGTTCGCCGGCATCCGCGAGGGCGCGTCGGTGGCTCCCGGGGAGCAGTCGTGACGCACTCCCTGGCGATCAACGAGGGTGACGTCAACCCGGGTCTGCTCGGTTTCGTCATCGTCGCGTTGCTCGGTGTCGCGACCTTCCTGCTCATCCGGTCGATGCACCGGCAGCTCAAGAAGATCGACTTCGACGAGCAGGACCCTGCGCCGGGCCCGGACGACCGGCCCGACCCGCGGGGCTGAGGCGTTGCGTCAGATCGTCCCCTCGCCGATGGCCCGCTCGATCCACGGGATGACCTCGTCCAGCATGTCGGACAGGCTCGTGGTCGCCTCGACGCCGAGCACCCGCTTGGCCTTGGTGACGTCGGGGACCCGCTTCTGGACGTCGTGCTCGAACGCCGGGTCGCTCACGTAGCGGAACGGGACGTCCAGACCCTTGACCTTGGTCCAGATGAGCTCGGCGAGGTCGAGCACCGTCGTCGACTCGGCGGTCGAGATGTTGAAGTCCTGGTTCTCCGCCTCCTCGCGCTCGACGCACTCGACGATGCCATGGGCCAGGTCGCCACCGTAGGTGTAGTGACGCACCTGGTCGCCGGCGCCGAGGATGTGCAGCGGGTCCTGACCCTTGAGCACCTTCTGCACGAGGTCGGGGACGACGTGGCTCATGGCCAGCTTGACGTTCCCCGAGTCGATCTCGACGTCGCCGAGTGCACGGCTCTCGCCGATCCCGACGCAGTTGAACGGTCGCACGATCGTGTAGGGCAGGTGGTACTGGTCCCAGGCGGCGTGCGCGAAGTACTCCACGGCGAGCTTCTGGAAGCCGTACGACGACAGCGGGGGCGGCACCTTGCGCTCGTCGCCCTCGACGGAGGGCCAGCGGTCGGTCGACTCGAAGACCATCGACGAGCTGAGGTAGGTCACCTTCCTCAGCCGGCCCTGGCCGTGCGCCTTGATGGCCGCGTCGCACGACGCCGCGATGATCCGCTCGTTCGTGGCGAGCAGGTCGTAGGCGTAGGTGTGGAAGTAGGAGATGCCGCCGATCAGCGCGGCGCCGGCGATGAAGTGGTCGCAGTCGGTCAGCAGCTCGGTCATCAGGTCGACGTCGCGGGCGTCCCCTTCGACCAGCCGGTACGACGGGTGGTCGTCGTAGGACTTGGACACCGGCCCGTACTTCGAGAAGTTGTCGACACCGACGACCTCGTGGCCTCGTCGTAGCAGCTCCTCGACGACGTAGCCGCCGATGAACCCGGACGAGCCGCTGACAAGTGTCTTCACGTGGATCGCTCCGTGATCTGGGTCGGGGTGCCGGCGGGGAGACCGGAGCCCTCCGGCGCGTGGAGGTCGAGGCGGCGGCCGTAGGCGAACCGGTACCAGTGCAGGTACTTGGGCAGCCACTGGGCGATCTTGAAGTTGGACACACCCGCCTGGCGGTCGAGCCAGATCGTCGGGATCTCGGCGACCGGCAGCCGCATCCGCTTGGCCTTGGCCGTCAGCTCGAGGCCGATCTCGAAGCCGTCGCGGCTCTCGATCCCGACCCGCTCGACGAACGCCCGGTCGTAGGCCTTGAAGGAGTTGGTGGCGTCACGGGTGCCCACCCGCGCGAACCAGTAGAGCGTCCGTCCCGCATTGCGCGACAGCATGCTCTTGAGCCGCGGGCCGCCCACCTGTTGACCCCCCGGCATGTAGCGCGACGCGGCCGCAACCACGACGCCGCGCTCGACCAGCCTCGTGAGCTCGTCGATCTGGCGCGGGTCGTCGCAGCCGTCGGCCATCGTCACGACGACGACAGGCGCCTGTGCTGCCCGGATGCCGAAGCGGATCGCGTGCGCCGGCCCCCGGCCGAGATCGTTGACCACGGCTCGGACCGTCGGTTGCGGCCGGCCGCCGTAGGACTCCACGACCGGGATGGTGCTGTCCTCGGGGGAGTCCACCACGATCAGGACCTCGCACGGCAGCATCACCGACTCGAGCAGCCGGTCG
The DNA here is from genome assembly GCA_030841245.1 of Actinomycetota bacterium. Classification (GTDB taxonomy): domain Bacteria; phylum Actinomycetota; class Actinomycetes; order JACCUZ01; family JACCUZ01; genus JAVEDG01. Next base: position 9,762 of record JAVEDG010000181.1, on the reverse strand, counting down.
AGGACGGGGATGATCGAAGGCCCTTCGTCGTAGGCCGGTATGACGATGGTGACGCGGGGCCGGGGGCCGCTCATGTGAGCACGCCCTGGCCCAGCACGTTCCAGACGTCCGCCACCGGCTGGGTGACGGAGAGGTCCCGGTACTCCGGGTGCGGCGTCGCGACGATCAACAGGTCGGACTCCGCCAGGACCTGGTCGAGCGGAACCAGGTCCGGGTCGACGGTGACGTAGGGGTCGGTCATGAGCACCCGGCGGGCCCGGAAGCCGAGGATCCGCTTCAGCTTGTAGGCGAGGCTCGACCTGATGTCGTCGGACCCCGCCTTGAACGAGGCGCCGAGGATGCCGACCGTGCTGCGGGCCAGGTCGTGCTGCTCGGCCATCCGGCTGACCAGATAGAGCGGCAGGCCTTCGTTGACGAGCATCGCGGCGTGCCCGAGCCCGAAGTTGTTGTCGTTGAACGCCGCCAGCTGCATCGTGTCCTTGAGCAGGCACGGGCCGGCCGCGAAGCCGGATCCGGGCATGTCCGCGGCTCTCGGGTAGTCCTGCGCGAGGCCCTGCCGGACGCGCTCGAAGTCCACTCCGCGGCTGTTGGCGATCATGTAGAACTGGTTGACAGCAGCGAACTTGATGTAGCGCCAGGTGTTGGTGAACAGCTTGGCCAGCTCGGCCTCCTGCGGCTCGAGCTCCACGATCGTGTCGGTGAGCCGGCGGAACAGTGCCGTGGCCCTGTCCAGGGTCTGCCGGTCGCGGCCGGACACGATCTGCGGCAGCGTGTGGAGCTCGGTCATGGCCCGGCCCTCGGCGATCCGCTCGGGACAGAACGACACGTCGACCGCCAGGCCGAGGGACTTCAACCTCGCTTCGACGAGGTCCGTGACTCCTGGGAAGACGGTGCTGCGCAGCACGACGAGCTGACCGTCACGGAAGAACGGCTCGCACGTCCGCAGCGCCCGCGGGATCGCCTGCGGGTCGGGGTTGAGGTGTTCGTCGACGGGAGTGCCGATGACGACGATGATGTTCTCGGCGTCCGAGACCACCGACGGGTCAGTGGAGGCATGCAGGGCGCCGGAGGCGATCGCCGCCTTCAGCTTCTCCCCGGCACCGGGCTCGTCGAACGGCAGGATCGCATTGTTGATCTTGTCGACCGCCGGCTCGCTGATGTCGTGGACGAGCACGGACGCACCGCTGTCGGCCAGCGCGATCGCCAAGGGCAGACCGACATGGCCGGCACCGCCGATCACGGCGACGTCGTGGCTGAACTGCTGCATCTCACACCCTGCTCGATCGATCGTCCCGTCGGTCGCCGCGCCGACGAGCCTAACAGCGCTCCATCTGCGGTCCCGCCGTGAGATGGAGCGGCTCGTTCCCCGCGAAACGAACGACCACGACCCCGCGGCTCGCCGCCAGCAGCGCCGCACCCGGAGCCAGGTAGAGCTGCGTGGTCCCGATCTTCGCGGGCTCGTAGACCGATGCCAGCCACGTCTCCATCCGGTAGCGCAACGTCGGGTGCACTGTCGAGTGCCACCCCTTGACGACGATCACCGTCGGGTTGGCCGCGCGGATGTCCCGCTGCCAGTCGCGGAGGTGGCCGGGCAGCTGGCTGACGTGCCACTCGGCGATCCCGGAGCCCAGATAGATGAACCGGTTGGGGCTGCGGCGGTGGGTCATCGCCAGAGGTCGGGGGTCCCCGAGAGACATCAAGGTGCCGTGCGGGCCTACGGTCCGGTCGATCGTGCAGGCGGTCTGCAGCTGTCCGGTCAGCCCCCTGTCTGCCGCGCCCTCGGAGCCGAAGGTGATGGCCGAGACGACGGTCAGTGCGAGCGCCGAGGCGAGCACGGCGGCGACGATCGAGCGGTTGACCTTCGGGTGGTTGAAGCGACCGGCGATGACCGCGGCCGTTCCTCCGAAGCCGAGCGCGGCGTAAGGCAGCAACGGATAGAGATCGGGCGGTCCCTGGAAGTCCGACGCCGAGAACAGGGTCAGCGCCAGCCAGGTGGGCAGGACCGCCCAGACCAACGGGTGCCGCAGCGCCGTTCGCGGTTCTGCCCGGCCGACGGCTAGATGCCACGCCACGACCGCGGCGAGGAGGATCAGGCCGACCCAGAAGTACACCTCGTAGTACACGCTCACGATGTCGGCGATCACGCGCAGTCGATCGCCGAGGCTCTCCGGAGGACGTGCGATCCCGCTGGTGGGGAACACGACCGTTGCCTGCAGGAAGTTGCCCAAGGCACCCACGAGCACGAAGTACCCGGCGACCAGAAGAACGGGGATGACCGCGCCGGCCGCGGCCCCCAGCACGGCCCGACGGCGCTCTCCGGTTGCCGGGATGAAGGCGGCACCGGCGACTGCGACCGCCGCGTAGATCCCCAACGGCTGCCAGACGAGGAAGGCGAGCGAGCCGGTGAGCCCGGCCCAGAACCATCTGCCTCGCACCAGCAGCGCGAGGCACAGGACCGCCATCAGGATCCCCGGTGTCTTGGCGTCGGGGCCCGTCATCGCGTCGACGGCGAAGCCCTTGAACGACGCGAACACGACCGCGGCCGCGATGCCGGCGAGCGGAGACTGCCAGAGCATGCTCGCCAGCAGGTAGACGGCGACGACGGTGAGGCACGCGAAGGCGAAGAACAGCAGCCGCATGCTGTGCAGGTCGTCCCAGTGGCCGAGCCGGGCTGCGGCAGCCGCCAGCCCCGTGAGCAGGCTGGCGCCGGGTGTCTTCGGGTCGAAGATGCTGGAGTACGGCGGGATGCCGTGGATCAGCTGTTGCCCGGCGTAGACGTAGATGGCTTCGTCGCGGGTCATGCCGGCGTCCGTGCTCCAGCGGGTGAAGAGCACGAGCGCGACGCCGAGAGCGCCGAAAGCACCCACGAGCTCGCGCGTCACGAGTCCCCGTAGGCGCGCTGACTGCGCGAGCGACCTCATTCCCTTCAGGCTAGACGAGCGCATGAGCGGTCGCCGTGGCGCAGGCTCCTGATCGGGAGTGCTCAGACCGGGCTGGTCTCGGCGCCGCCCGAGGAGGCCGCCGCGGCGGCAGCGCCCTGCCCTGGTTCGATCTCGCCGAGGGGGGAGCTGCCGTCGAGGAAGCCCGGGATCTGGTCCGCGGGCATCGGCAGGGCCAGATGGAAGCCCTGGCCCAGCCGGTAGCCCAGCGAGAGCAGCGACGTCCACTGCTCGGGCCGCTCGATCCCCTCAGCCACGACCGCGGCCAGGCCAAGGGTGTCGGCCAGGTCACGGATGGTGCGGACCATCCCCGACTGGGACTCGGTGCCGGGCAACGTCTCGACGAACTCCTGGGCCAGCTTGAGCCCGTCCACCGGCAGCATCTGCAGGTAGCTGAGCGACGAGTAGCCGGTGCCGAAGTCGTCGATGTAGAGGTGGACGCCGAGATCGGCGAGCGCGTGCAGCCGTTCGATCACCACGTCCTCGCCCGGCAGCAGGACGCTCTCCGTGATCTCCAGCACGACTGTCGAAGGGTCGATCTTCGTGTCCTCGATCGCGGTGCGGACGTCCTCGACGATGCCCGGATCCTGCAGCTGGCGGCCGCTGACGTTCACCGCGATTCGCAGGTCGCGGTGTGCTTCGTGGCCGCGCTGCCAGATGACGGTCGCGTGCAGGGCGGCGCGCAGGACGGCACGGCCGAGCGGGACGATCAGACCCGTCTCCTCGGCCAGTGGGATGAACTGCCCCGGTTGCAGGACGCCGCGGCGCGGGTGGTTCCAGCGGACCAGGGCCTCGAGACCGGTGATCTCGCCGGAGTCCAACGCGACCAGCGGCTGGTAGTGCACGACCAGCTCGCCGCGCTCGATGGCATGGCGCAGGTCACTGGTGAGGGACAGCCTGGCGATGGCGGCCTCGTGCATCTCGACCGCGAACACGGCGTACCGGTTCTTCCCTGCGTTCTTGGCGTCGTACAGCGCGAGGTCGGCATTGCGCATCAGGTCCTCGGGCGTCGACGGGCCGGGGGAGCCGATGGCGATCCCGATGCTCGCCGACGTCCCCACCTCCGTGCCGCCCACGTCGAACGGCACGCGCAGCGCCTCCAGCAGCCGCCGCGCGATGCGCTCGCAGTGCTCGTCGTCCTCCACGTCCTCGAGCAGGATCGCGAACTCGTCCCCGCCGAGCCGTGCGGCGGTGTCGCCGTCGCGCAGACAGTCCCGCAGGCGGGTCGTCATCTCTCGGAGCAGGGTGTCCCCGGCGGCGTGCCCCAGGCTGTCGTTCACCGTCTTGAAGTCGTCGAGGTCGACGAAGAGGACGCCGTATCGCGCGGTGCCGCGCGAGCGAGCCATCGCGTGACCGAGCCGGTCGCGGAACAGGGCGCGGTTGGCGAGGCCGGTCAGGGCGTCGTGGAAGGCCTGGTGGGTGAGCTGCTGCTCCAGCTCGTGGCGCTCGGTGATGTCGTGGCAGGTCACCACGAAACCCATCAGGTCCTCGTCGATGACCTCGGTGACCACTGCGTCCACATGACGGGCGCTGCCGCCCTCGGTGTTCAGGCGGATCTCGCCGCGCGCCGGTCGACCGCCCTGCGCGAGGGTGACGAGGTCGCGCGCTGCCTCGCGGTCGTCCTCGGCCACCACGTCGAGCCAGTTCATGCCGAGCAGCTCGGGAGCCGGAAGGCCGACGATCGGTTCCACCGCGGGCGTCACGTGCACGACGGTGAGGTCGTGGTCCAGGATGCAGATCACGTCGGAGGCGAACTGCAGCATGATCCGCAGACTCCGCTCGCTGCGCCGCTCGACCATGATCTCGCCGACGTCGAGCCGCTCCAGGGCCATCGACATGGTCGAGGCGAGCGACTCCAGCGCCGAGGTCGTGCGTGTCGACGGCGGTGTCGGGACGGACACGACGGCGGCCTCCCGGGCCATGCCACGAACCGGGAGCGCGATCAGCACGAGGCACTGAGTCGTCGGTACGCCGAGGGTCGCGTGCAGCAGGGACGGTTCGTTCAGCACGCCGATGCCGCTCGGACCGTCCGGGAAGAGGGCGAGCTCGGCGGCGTCGAGGAACGTCGCGATGTCGTCGTCGTCGGTCGCTTGGGCGACCGTGCCGCCGGGGTCGCTGTCGACCCGCCAGGCGCGCGAGCCGGCCTGGTCCAGCAGGTCGGCCGCGGCCGACAGGGCGGCGTCGCGCACGGCACCGCGGTCGGCAGCACCGACGAGGGAGGCGGTCGCACCGCGCAGGACGTGCTCGCGGCGGAAGGCGCGTCGCAGCCGGTCCAGCAGGCTCACGATGCGCATCACGGAGAGAGTGAAGAGCAGCACCGCTCCGCCGAGCACCACCGCGGCCTTCTCGTGCTCCTCACCGACCGGGTGGGTGATGACCAGCACCGGCGACACCAGGCAGGCCAGGCCCAGGAGGACCACGAAACGCCAGGCGGACGCGAGCCGGGCATCGGCGGGGTGCTCCGGCGGGCTGGCCATGCCGGGGTGACGCACGGCGAGGCAGACGAGCGCGAACGCCGGCAGCCAGCCGGCCGCCAGGCCGTCGCGGTGGGCGACCGTCGCGCTGACGTCGGAGAGCACCCCGAGGCCCAGCCCGCCGACGAGGTAGCGGGCGGCGACGTCGTGGCTGCCGAGGACCGAGAACGTCAGGCGGGCGATCACGCCGATGACCAGCAGGTCACCGAGGGGGTAGGCCACGTTCGTGATGACAACCGCGAGGTCGCCATGGTGCAGGGCCGGCTCGACGATCACCAGCCAGCCTGCCTGGGCGGCGGCGACCGTGACCACGAGGGAGTCCAGAAGGCTCGCCCGGTCGCGGCGGACCCGGTCCCGCTGGAAGGCGATGACCGCGGCGGCGGCCACCGGGTAGGCCGCGAGGCGCAGCACGTCGCCGTACGACGGGATGTCCGGCGTCCGTACCGCAAGCGCCTGGCCGGCGCCGATCAGGGCGATCCCGGCGGCGAGCAGCCAGACCGGCAGCGGGTCGGCCAGCTTGGTCCGCATGCTGTGCACCAGCGCCACGACCGCTCCGCCCAGCGCGGCGACGACCCAGATGACGGTCCGGGCTCCGCTCGCGGGCAGCAGCAGGTAGCAGCCCAGCAGGGCGACGACGACAACTGCCAGGGAGGAGACCGCCAGATGGCGCGTCGGCATGCGTTCACCCCCCGCGTCCACGCTGCGCCAGGTCATTGGTTGCGTATCGGCGCCGCTGTCGCCGACTTGACTCCTGGGGGGTCGAGAGAAGGTCAACTCCTCGCGGCCGGACCAGACCGGGCGAGACCAGGTCAGACCAGGACAGGCGAGCCGGCGGGGGGCCGGCCGGGACTGGGGGTGGGGTGGCTGGGGGAGAGTGGACAGGTGCCCAACCGACTGGCGAACGCCACGAGCCCCTACCTGATCCAGCACCAGGACAACCCGATGGACTGGTGGCCCTGGGGCGACGAGGCGTTCGCCGAGGCCAGGCGCCGCGACGTACCCGTGCTCATCTCGATCGGCTACGCCGCCTGCCACTGGTGCCACGTGATGGCGCACGAGTCGTTCGAGGACCAGGCCGTCGCCGCCTACGTCAACGAGCACCTGGTCAGCATCAACGTGGACCGTGAGGAGCGCCCGGACGTCGACGCCGTCTATATGGAAGCCACCCAGGCGCTCACCGGGCACGGCGGTTGGCCGATGACCGTCTTCGCGACTCCCGAGGGCGAACCGTTCTTCTGTGGCACCTACTTCCCGCCGAGCCCGCGACACGGGCTCCCGTCCTTCCGCCAGCTCGTCGAGTCGGTGGTCGGCACCTGGCAGGAGCGCCGCGACGACATCACGTCCGCGGGCGGTCGTATCGTGGCCGCCCTCCGCGAGCGCGCCACGGTGCCGGCGCCTGGAGGGCCGCCACCGAGCGCGGACCAGCTCGACGCTGCCGTGCAGACGCTGGCCAAGGAGCACGACGAGCGTCACGGTGGGTTCGGCGGCGCCCCGAAGTTCCCGCCGTCGATGGTGCTGGAGCTGCTGCTGCGCCACCACGCGCGCACCGGAGACGGTGAGGCGCTGCGCCTGGTCGACCGGACCTGCGAGGCGATGGCCCGTGGCGGGATGTACGACCAGGTCGCCGGGGGCTTCGCCCGCTACTCGGTCGACGCGGCATGGGTGGTGCCGCACTTCGAGAAGATGCTCTACGACAACGCGTTGCTGCTGCGTTCCTACCTGCACCTGTGGCGAGCCACCGGCTCGGGGCTCGCCCGGCGGGTCGCGGAGGAGACGGCCGACTGGATGCTCGCCGAGCTGCGGACCAGGGAGGGCGGCTTCGCCTCCTCCCTCGACGCCGACACCGGCGGGGTCGAGGGTCAGACCTACGTGTGGAACCCCGACGAGCTGCGCCGGGTGCTCGGCGAGGCGGACGCCGAGTGGGCGGCGCGGCTCCTCGAGGTCACGGCCGGCGGCACCTTCGAGTCCGGGTGGTCCACCCTGCAGCTGCTCTCGGACCCCGACGACCCGCAACGGTGGAGCGGGGTGCGCGATCGGCTGCGCACCTCACGCGACCTTCGGCCGCAGCCCGGCCGGGACGACAAGGTGGTGGCCGCCTGGAACGGGCTGGCCGTCGCGGGTCTCGCCGAGGCCGGCGCCCTGCTGGACCGGCCCGATCTGCTCGACGCGGCGGCCGCGGCGGCCGACCTGCTGGTGGCCGTGCACCTCGACGGTGCCAGGCTGCGCCGCGTCTCGCGCGACGGCGTGGCCGGCGCACCGGTCGGCGTGCTGGAGGACTACGGCGACGTGGCCGAGGGACTGCTGACGCTCTACGCCGTCACCGGCGAGGCGGCCTGGCTGACCATCGCGGGCGTGCTGCTCGACACCGCGCTCGCGCTCTTCCCCGATGGCAACGGTGGTTTCTACGACACCGCGGCGGACGCCGAGAAGCTGATCCGCCGGCCGCAGGACCCGACGGACAACGCGACCCCGTCCGGGGCGGCGGCGCTGGCCGGCGCGCTGCTCTCGTACGCGGCATACACCGGGTCGGAGCGGCACCGCGCCGACGCCGAGGCCGCGCTCGGGGTGTACGCCCCGCTGGCCGAGCGGCACCCGCGCTACGCCGGGTGGGGGCTCGCCGTGGCGGAGGCGCTGCTGGACGGGCCGCGAGAGGTAGCCGTCGTCGGTGCGCCCGACAGTGACCGGACCCGGGCGCTGCACCGGGTGGCCCTGCGGTCCACGGCGCCGGGGGCGGTGGTCGCGCTCGGCGGTGGCCCCGACGACAGTCCCGAGGTGGCACTGCTCGCGGGCCGGCCGCTGATGGACGGCCGGCCGACGGCGTACGTGTGCCGGCAGTTCGTCTGCGACGCCCCGACCACCGACCCGGAAACGCTGGCGACCCAGCTCGCCCGCGACGGCTAGGGTCGGCGGCCATGTCCTACCGGGTTCGGCCGATGTCGGCGCAGGACGGCGAGTCCATCGCCCTGTGGCGCTACCCCGGCCCGTGGGCGGTCTACGACGGCACCGAGCCGGTCCGCGCGGACGAGGGGTTCTTCGCGGTCGTCGACGACGAGGACGGGGGACTGGTCGGGTTCGCCTGCCTCGGCCTGGAGGCGCGGGTGCCCGGTCTGGGCGAGGTCGCGGGCGTGCTCGACGTCGGCGTCGGGATGCGCCCGGACCTCACGGGGCAGGGGCGCGGACGGGAGTTCGCGGCCGCGGTGCTCGAGCACGCACGTGGCGCGGCCGCGGAAGCCTCGGCGAACCGGTTCCGCGCGGTGGTCCAGGAGTGGAACCGGCGCAGTCTGCGGCTGCTCGAGCGGCTCGGTTTCACCGAGGTCGCACGCCATGTCGTGCCGGAGCAGGGCGTGACCTACGTCGTGCTGAGCCGCCCCACCGGCGTACGCCGAGGGTGAACGCTGCTAGCGGCGGCGTTGTAACGGTGTAATCATCGTTACATGAGATCGCACGGCCACGGCCACCACCATCACGAGCACGACACCGACGACAGCACCGACAGCGTGCGGGGCTGGTTCACCGGTCGGCTGCCGCAGGACTGGTTCACCGAGGCGGCCGAGGTCGTCGTGGACCGTGAGGAGATCACCGTGGTCGGCACCCTGGCCGAGCCCGAGGTCGGCGCCGATCGTCCGGCCGCGGAGCAGGCGGCGGCGCGCGACGGGCGGGTCAAGGGTTTCCGCGAGGACACCCGGGACCGCCGCATGGCGATCGCCCGGGAGGCCGAGCACCGGTTCGGGCGCAAGGTCGCCTGGGGCGCCGTCTGCGGGGACCGCCGGGTGCTGTTCACCCACCTGTCGGTGCCGGTCATGACCCGGCTGCGCCAGCCCGAGCGACGCGTCCTCGACACGCTGGTCGACGCCGGTGTGGCGCGGTCAAGGTCGGAGGCCCTGGCCTGGTCGGTGCGGCTGGTCGGCGAGCACGCCGAGGAATGGCTGGCCGAGTTGCGCTCTGCCATGGAGACGGTCGAGCGGGTGCGCGCACAAGGCCCGGAGTCCGCAGGCAGCTGAGGCAGCCGGCCCTCGCGCTCAGGACAGCCGTCAGGTCAGCTCGGGTAGGTGTACGTCGCGATCGAGACCGCGATGTAGTGCGTGACGAACGCGGCCAGGGTCAGAGCGTGGAACACCTCGTGGAAGCCGAACCACCGCGGTGACGGGTTCGGCCGCTTGAGGCCGTAGACGACGCCTCCCACGCTGTAGAGCAGTCCACCGATGCCGAGCAGGATGACGACTGCCGCTCCGCCGTTGCGCCAGAGGTCGGGCAGGTAGAAGATCGCCACCCAGCCGAGGGCGAGGTAGACCGGGGTGTAAAGCCACCGCGGTGCACCGACCCACAGCACCCGGAACGCGATCCCGGCG
>JAVEDG010000085.1 GCA_030841245.1 Actinomycetota bacterium | reverse complement strand
CCCTCCGGGTCGCGGAAGGGGTAGGACCCGGGCACGCGGTAGATGTCCGAGGCGAAGGGGCCGAAGCCCGCCTTGTAGGGCATGTTCTTCGCGGTCAGCGCCATCGTCAGGTTGGTGCGCCCGTGGTAGCCGTGGTCGAAGACGACGACCGCCTGCCGGCGGGTGTGCGCGCGAGAGATCTTCACCGCGTTCTCGACGGCCTCGGCACCGGAGTTGAACAGCGCCGAGCGCTTCTCGTGGTCGCCCGGCGTGAGGCGGTTGAGGGCCGAGCACACCTCGACGTACTCCTGGTAGGGCGTGACCATGAAGCAGGTGTGGGTGAACCGGGCCACCTGCTCCTGCACCCGCCGGGTCACCGCGGTAGCGGCGTTGCCCACACTGACGACCGCGATGCCCGAGCCGAAGTCGATGAAGGAGTTGCCGTCGACGTCGACGACCACGCCGCCGCCGGCCCGCTCGACGAACACCGGCAGCACTGTGCTGACCCCGCGGGCCACCACGGCGTTGCGGGCCTCGAACAGCTGCTGCGAGCGCGGCCCCGGGACGGGGGTGACGAGTCGGCGTTCCTGCGCGAGTCCGGGTCCGCCTGCGACGATGGAGTCAGTCATGGCGGACACGATACTGTGACGGATTCCGAGGCGACAGGCCCGCTGGCCTACGAAATCCGTTGGAGTGAGCCATGTCTGATGGAGAGAGCTTGCCTGGTGCAGTGAGCCTGTCTGACGTCTGGCCGTCCTGGGTCGCGGGTGCGCCGGTCACGGGCGAGGCGACCATCGAGGTCCGCCACCCCTACGACGGGCGCCACGTGGCCCGGGTCGCCGTGGCCGATCCGGCAACGGTCGAGCGCGCCGTGGCTGCGGCGGTGTCCGTCGCGACCGAGGCTGCGGCGCTGCCGGCCCACGTGCGGGCCGATGCGCTGGCTCACGTCAGCCAGCGGCTCGCCGAGCGCACCGAGGAGATCGCCAAGGTCATCACCGCCGAGAACGGCAAGCCGCTGCGGTGGGCCCGCATCGAGGCGACCCGCGCGGCGTCGACCTTCCGCTGGGCCGCCGAGGAGGCGCGCCGGTGGAGCGGTGACGTACAGCGGCTGGACACCGACCCGGGCGCCGAGGGCCGTCTCGCCCTGGTGCGCCGGTTCCCCCGCGGCCCCGTGCTGGGCATCTCGCCGTTCAACTTCCCGCTGAACCTGGTGGCGCACAAGGTGGCGCCCGCGCTCGCGGTCGGCGCCCCGATCGTCGTCAAGCCCGCGCCCAAGACGCCGCTGGCGGCCCTGCTGCTGGCCGAGATCGTGGCCGAGACCGGTCTGCCGGGCGGCATGCTCTCGGTCGTCGTCGTCCCCAACGACCGGGCACCCGCTCTCACGGCCGACCCGCGCCTGCCCGTCGTCTCGTTCACCGGGTCCGGCCCGGTAGGGCACGCGATCCGCGAGGCGGTCCCGCACAAGCACGTGACGCTCGAGCTCGGCGGGAACGCGGCGGCCGTGGTGTGCGCGGACTGGTCGTCGGACGCGGACCTCGAGCGAGCCGCGAGCCGGATCGCGACCTTCTCCAACTACCAGGCCGGTCAGTCCTGCATATCGGTGCAGCGGGTGCTCGTCGACGCGTCGGTGTACGACGGCTTCCTCGACCGGCTGGTCGCCGCGGTCAGGTCGCAGCGCACCGGGGACCCGAGCGACGAGCAGACCGACGTCGGCCCGCTCATCGACGAGGACGCCGCCCGCCGCGTCGAGACCTGGGTCGACGAGGCAGTCACCTCTGGGGCGACGCTGGTCACCGGCGGCCGGCGCGACGGCGCGGCGTACGAGCCGACGGTGCTCACCGACGTCCCGCCGGGTGCCCGCGTGGTCTGCGAGGAGGTGTTCGGCCCGGTGCTGGTCGTCTCCCGGTTCGACGGGGTCGGTGCGGCGTTCCGGACGGTCAACGACTCGCGCTTCGGGCTGCAGGCCGGCATCTTCACCCACGACCTGGAGACGGCGTTCCGGGCGCACCGCGACCTCGACGTCGGCGGCGTCGTCGTCGGTGACGTGCCGTCCTACCGCGCCGACCAGATGCCCTACGGGGGCACCAAGGAGTCCGGCGTCGGGCGTGAGGGCGTGCGGTTCGCGATGGAGGACCTGACCTACGAGCGGGTGCTGGTGCTCACCGGCCTGGACCTCTGAGCGGCGCGCTGCGCGACACTGGGGCGGTGAGCGCACCCCGCGACGTCGTCGTCCTGGGCTCGACCGGCTCGGTCGGCACCCAGGCGATCGAGGTCGTACGCCGGGCGCCGGACCGGTTCCGCGTCGTCGGCCTGGCCGCGGGCGGCGGGAACGTGGACCTGCTGGCCCGGCAGGCCCTGGACCTCGGCGTCGAGGCGGTCGCGGTCGCGCGGTCCTCGGCGGCGCAGGACCTCCAGCTCGCGTTCTACGCCGCCGCCCGGGCCGGCGGCTACAGCGCCGGTGAGCACCCGGTGCCCAAGATCCTGGCCGGCCCCGACGCCGCGGCCGAGCTCGCCGGGTCGGTCGACTGCGACGTCGTGCTGAACGGCATGACCGGCTCGGTCGGGCTGGCGCCGACGCTCGCGGCGCTCGAGGCGGGGCGGACGCTCGCGCTCGCGAACAAGGAGTCGTTGATCGCCGGGGGACCGTTGGTGCGGGCCGCCCAGCGACGGGCCGACCAGGTCGTGCCGGTCGACTCGGAGCACTCGGCGCTCGCGCAGTGCCTGCGCGGGGGCGCAGCGCACGAGGTGCGGCGGCTGGTGCTGACAGCCAGCGGCGGACCGTTCCGCGGACGCAGCCGTGAGGAGCTGGCCGCGGTGACCCTCGACGAGGCCCTCGCGCACCCGACGTGGGACATGGGACCGGTCATCACGATCAACTCCGCCACCCTGATGAACAAGGGCCTCGAGGTGATCGAGGCGCACCTGCTCTTCGACGTGCCGCTGGGCTCGATCCACGTGGTCGTGCACCCGCAGTCATCGATCCACTCGATGGTCGAGTTCGCCGACGGCTCGACGCTGGCGCAGGCCAGCCCACCCGACATGGCGCTGCCGATCTCGCTGGCTCTGGGCTGGCCGGACCGGGTGCCGGGCGCCGCCGCCGCGTGCGACTGGTCCGCGCCGAGCGTGTGGGAGTTCTTCCCGCTCGACGAGGCGGCCTTTCCGGCCGTGACCCTGTGCCGGGAGGCCGGAACGGCAGGCGGGACGGTCCCGGCGGCGCTCAACGCCGCCAACGAGGAGTGCGTCGAGGCGTTCCGCGCGGGCCGGCTCGGCTTCCTGGGGATCGTCGACACCGTCGCCTCCGTCGTCGCGGAGGCAGCGGGTGAGACCGGGTCATCGGGTGAGACTGTGTCATCGGGTGAGACTGTGTCCGGAATGTCACTCGGGAACCACCTGTCAGTTGCCGATGTTCTTCAAGCAGAGGCCTGGGCCCGTGCCCGCGCCCGCGAGATCATCGAGCAGGCACCCGAGCCGAACCCTGGGAGCATCTCCGCATGACCTTCTGGCTGGGCGTGGTCTTCTTCGCCGTCGGCATCCTGGTGTCCGTCTGCCTCCACGAGGCCGGCCACCTGCTGACCGCCAAGCGGTTCGGCATGAAGGCCACGCAGTACTTCGCCGGGTTCGGTCCCACGCTGTGGTCGTTCCGTCGCGGCGAGACGGAGTACGGCATCAAGGCGATCCCGGCCGGCGGCTTCGTCAAGATCATCGGGATGACGCAGCTGGAGGACAAGGACATGCCCGAGGAGGACCGGCAGCGGGCCTTCTGGCGGTTCCCGCTCTGGCAGCGGACCGTCGTCCTCGTGGCCGGCTCCGTCACGCACTTCGTGCTCGCCCTGGTCGTGTTCTTCCTGGCCGCCTTCACCACCGGGCTGCCCAACCCTGCGTGGGCTTCCTACGACCCGATGAACGGCCCGCCCGTGGTCGGGCAGGTGGCGAAGTGCGTGGTGCAGCCCTACGACCTCACCCCGGACAAGACCGCCCTGCGCGGCTGCCGCCCGAGCGACCCGGCCGCCCCGGCCCGGACCGCAGGGCTGCGCCCCCGTGACCGGATCATCTCGGTGGACGGCCGCTCGGTGGCGACGTACGGCGACGTGGTTCGTACGGTCCGGTCCCACGCCCCGGGCCCGACCCCGCTGGTCTTCCGGCGCGCGGGCCAGACCCGTCACGTCACGGTCGACCTGGTGGCCACCCAGCGCCCGCCGCTCGGCAAGGACACCACCCGGACCGTCACGGTCTCCGCGCTCGGCGTCACGGGGGCTGAGCCGGCCACGGTGCTGCACTACTCGGTCGGGGCAGCCATCCCGGCGTCGGGCTGGTACAGCGCCAAGATGGTGACCCAGACCTTCAAGGCGATCGGTGCCTTTCCCTCGAAGATCCCCAACCTGGTGGACTCGATCGGTGGGCAGCAGCGGGACACGAGCGGACCCATCAGCGTCGTCGGCGCTACCCGCATCGGCGGCGAGGCGGTCGCCAACTCGCAGCTGATCGTGTTCCTGTCCCTGCTCGGCGGGCTGAACATCTTCATCGGGGTCTTCAACCTGTTCCCGCTGCTGCCGCTCGACGGCGGGCACGTGGCCGTCGCCTGGTACGAGCGCGTCCGCTCGTGGTTCGCCGCCCGCCGCGGCCGGCCCGACCCGGGGCGGGTCGACTACAACAAGCTGCTCCCGCTCACGTACGTCGTGATCCTGGCCTTCGGCGGCCTGACCCTGCTCACGCTGGCCGCGGACATCGTCAACCCGATCAAGCTCTGAGTCCGGTGGCGTGTGGACGCCGGTCGGGAGCATGTGTCGGCGCGAGCAATACTGGATGCATGAGGCGCGACCGATGACCATCGACCTCGGCATCCCGCAGACGCCGCCGCGGCCGTTGGCCGAGCGGCGTCACAGCCGGCAGATCGACGTCGGGGGCGTGCTCGTCGGCGGCGACGCGCCGGTGTCCGTGCAGTCGATGACCACCACGCCGACCGAGGACGTCAACGCCACCCTGCAGCAGATCGCCGAGCTGACGGCGACGGGCTGCCAGATCGTGCGCGTGGCCTGCCCGACCCAGGACGACGCCGACGCGCTCGCCGCGATCGCCAGGAAGTCGCAGATCCCCGTCATCGCCGACATCCACTTCCAGCCGAAGTACGTCTTCGCCGCCATCGACGCCGGTTGCGCGGCGGTCCGCGTCAACCCGGGGAACATCAAGGCCTTCGACGACAAGGTCAAGGAGATCGCGAAGGCGGCCGGTGACGCCGGCATCCCGATCCGCATCGGGGTCAACGCCGGGTCCCTGGACAAGCGGCTGCTCGAGAAGTACGGCAAGGCGACGCCCGAGGCCCTCGTCGAGTCCGCGTTGTGGGAGTGCTCGCTGTTCGAGGAGCACGGGTTCCGCGACATCAAGATCTCGGTGAAGCACAACGACCCCGTCGTCATGGTCAACTCCTACCGGCTGCTGGCCGAGCAGTGTGACTACCCGCTGCACCTCGGCGTGACCGAGGCCGGCCCGGCTTTCCAGGGCACGATCAAGTCGGCCGTCGCGTTCGGCGCGTTGCTGGCCGAGGGCATCGGCGACACGATCCGGGTGTCGCTGTCGGCGCCACCGGTCGAGGAGGTCAAGGTCGGCCTGCAGATCCTCGAGTCGCTCGGGCTCAAGGAGCGGGGCCTGGAGATCGTCTCGTGCCCCTCCTGCGGGCGCGCCCAGGTCGACGTCTACACCCTGGCCGACCAGGTGACCGCCGGGCTCGAGGGGCTCACCGTCCCGTTGCGGGTCGCGGTGATGGGATGCGTCGTCAACGGGCCGGGCGAGGCCCGCGAGGCGGACCTGGGGGTCGCGTCGGGCAACGGCAAGGGCCAGATCTTCGTCAAGGGCGAGGTCATCAAGACCGTGCCCGAGTCGGCGATCGTCGAGACTTTGATCGAGGAAGCGATGCGGATCGCCGAAGGTATGGCCGACGAGGGCGTAGCCTCTGGCCAGCCGGCCGTGGAGGTTCGCTAGAGGGAGGGCACCGGTGCTGCGGACGACCTCCTCGCTGCGCGTGCTGCGCGACACCGACCTGCCCGGCGCTCTCGAGCTGCTCGCCCGCGACCCCGTGGCCAACGTCTTCGTGGCCGCGCGAGTCCAGCAGGTCGGGCTGGAGCCCGGTCGTCTCGGTGCCGAGATGTGGGCGCACCTGGCCGACGGCGAGATCCTCGCCATGTGCCACGCCGGCGCCAACCTGGTGCCCGTGCAGGCGGGCCCCGACTCGGTGCGGGTCTTCGCCGACCGGGCGCGGCGGCAGGGGCGCCGCTGCGCGACGATCGTGGGTCCGCGCGACTCGGTCGCCGGCATGTGGGACCGGCTCGAACCGGCCTGGGGCCCGGCTCGCGACGTGCGTGAGCGTCAGCCGCTGCTCGCGACGCGGACGCCGTCGGCGGTGCTGCCGGACCCCGCCGTACGCCGGGTCCGACCCGACGAGATCGACGTGCTGGTGCCGGCCTGCATCGCGATGTTCACCGAGGAGGTAGGCGTGTCGCCGGTCACCGCCGACGGTGGCGCTTCTTACCGCGCCCGGGTGGCCGAGATGGTCGGGGCCGGTCGCGCCTTCGCCCGGATCGAGGACGGGCAGGTGCTCTTCAAGGCCGAGATCGGCTCGCTCACGGCGCAGGCCTGCCAGGTCCAGGGCGTCTGGGTGGCGCCCCACCTGCGTGGTCGTGGGCTGGCCGCGCCCGGCCTGGCCACGGTCGTCGACACGGCTCTGGCCGAGCTCGCCCCGGTGGTGAGCCTGTACGTGAACGACTACAACACCGCCGCGCGAGCCGCCTACCGCAAGGTGGGCTTCAGCGACTACGGCACCTTCATGTCGGTCCTGTTCTGAGACCGCGCGGTCCGGCCGTGTGGAATCGTGACAGGGTGCTCGACCGCTTGCGCGCCCGGCCGGAGTGGAAGTTCTTCGGGGTGCTATTCCGCGCGGCGCCGGGCATGGCGTGGGCATGGTGGGTGCTGCTCTCGCTGCGCGGTTTGATGCCGGCCCTCCTCGCGGTCGCGACGGGCGTGCTCGTCGGGGCAGTCAAGGCCGGTGACTCGCTGACCGGGCCGCTGGTGTTCGTCGGCGTGGTGTTCGTGCTGTTCCAGGTCCTCACGCCGCTGCACCAGGCCGTCAGCGCACTGCTCGGTGCGCACACCACCAACTGGTTGGGCGACCGGCTGATGCTGGCGTCGGTCACGCCGCCCGGCATGGGGCACCTGGAGAGCCCCGAGCTGGCCGACGACCTGTCGATGGCGCGTGAGTTCGAGCTCGGCATGAACGGCCCGCCCCTGGTAGTGGCGATGGACTTCATCGCCAGTGGTCTCGTGCTCGTGGTGTCGGGAGTCGTCTCGGCGGCGGTCCTGGCGGCCTTCGCCTGGTGGGCGCCGCTCGTGCTCGTGACCGTGTGGGGTTCGACGCACTGGCTGCTGCGCGAGAGCGGGGTCTGGCGCGACCGCAACACCGACGAGGTGCGCGAGGCCCAGCGACACGCGGCCTATGCGTTCACCCTCGCCGTCGACCCACCGGCGGCCAAGGAGCTGCGGCTGTTCGGCCTGGCCGGCTGGGTCGTGGAGCGGTTCACGCGCCGGCGCACCGACCTCTACGACCTGCAGTGGCGGGCCACCAGGCTGCGCGAGCGACCGATGGCCGGCGCCCTGACGGTCGTGCTCGCAGGCAACGCCCTGGTGTTCTGGGCGCTCGCCCGCGGCGTCGCCGACGGCACCACGGGGCTCGGCGCCGCCACGACCTACCTGCAGACCGCGGTCGGGGTCAGCGCCCTGGCATTCGGCGGCCTCAGCTGGGCGCTCGACGGGGCCGCCCGGCTGCGGCCGTGCTGCGCCTGCCAGAGCAGATGGCGGCCGCGGGCGCGCTCCGGTCCGGACCACGACCCGCGCCACCGCCGGGTGCCGCCGAGGTGCGGTTCCGCGACGTGACGTTCGGCTACCCCGGCGCGTCCCGCTCGGTGCTCGAGCACCTCGACCTGACGATCCCGGCCGGGACGGCGATGGCCATCGTCGGCGTCAACGGCGCCGGCAAGACGACGCTGGCCAAGCTGCTGTGCCGGCTCTACGACCCGCAGACCGGACGCGTCGAGGTCGGCGGCATCGACATCCGCGAGCTCGACGTGGCCGATCACCGGGCTCGGGTGACGGCGGTGTTCCAGGACTTCGTCCGCTACGAGCTCTCGCTGCGCGAGAACGTCGCGCCGCTGGGCGCCTCCGACGACGTGGTGCTGGACGCGCTCGACGCGGCCGGAGGTGCCGGTCTCGCGACGCTCGACACCGTCCTGGCCCGCGGCTACGACGGCGGCACCGAGCTGTCCGGGGGACAGTGGCAGCGGGTCGCCCTGGCCCGGGCGCTGGCCGCCGTCCGCGAAGGTGCCGGCGTCGTCCTGCTCGACGAGCCGACGGCTCAGCTCGACGTACGCGGGGAGGCGGAGATCTTCTCGCGCGTCCTCGCCGCCACCCGCGGGGCGACGACGACCTTGCTCGTCTCGCACCGCTTCTCGACCGTGCGGCTGGCCGACCGGATCTGCGTCCTCGAGGCGGGGCGCGTGGTCGAGCTCGGCTCGCACACGGAGCTGATGGCGCTCGGCGGCCGCTACCGCTCGATGTTCGACCTGCAGGCCTCACGCTTCGGCTCCGACGGGGAGTACGACGAGCAGGGGGAGGAGATCGTCCTTGACTCGCTCGACTGAGCGCGACGAGCTCGCCCTGCCCCCTGCCCTCGAGTCGCTGTGGCGGATGGTCGTGCTGGCCTACCGGATCGAGCCGCGGCTGCTCGTGACGTCGGTCGTCATGACGGTCCTGCTCGCGCTGCCCCAGTCGCTCATCGGGCTCTGGGTCGCGCTGCTCGTCGACGGGTCGCGGTCCGGCTCGCGGCCCGAGGTCTACGCCGCCGCGTTCGGCCTGGCGCTGTCCGCGACGCTGCTCTGGTGGCTGCAGGTGCTCTCCGACCGGCTCAGCCGCCGCTTCCGCGACAGGATCAGCATCGCCATGGAGGCGCACGTGGCCCGGCTGCACGCCGAGGTCGCGACCATCGCGCACCAGGAGCGGCGGGAGCACCTCGACCGGCTGGAGGTGCTCCGCAAGAACACTTTCGGGCTGGACCACCTGTTCATGTCCCTGTTCTCCACGCTCGGCTGGCTGCTGCGGCTCGCGATCGTGCTGGGGCTCCTGATGACCCGTGTGGACCCCTGGCTCGGCCTCCTGGTCGTCTTCGCGGTCCCGACCGTGGTGTCGGCCACCCTGCGGCCCGGGGTCGAGCGTGCCGTCGTCGAGCAGGTCGCCGCGCACGAGCGCCGCCGCAGACACCTGTTCGTGCTCGCGACGACCGCGGCTCCCGGCAAGGAGGTGCGGGTCACGGGCAACGGCACCGCGCTGCTGGCGGTGTGGCGGGCCGAGTGGGCCGAGGTCCTCGGGCCGTTGTCGGCCGCCAAGTGGCGCACCGCCCTCTGGAACGCGCTGTCCTGGGCGGTGTTCGGGCTCGGCTACGTCGGCGCGGTCGTGTTCACGGCCGAACGACTGCACGCCTCGGCCGGGTCCGTGGTCCTCGTGCTCGTCGTCGGCAGCCAGCTCACCCAGTTCGTCGGCGCGGCGGTCGGCGAGCTCGGATTCCTGCGCAGCATCTGGCTGGACATCTCACGGCGGCTGATCTGGCTGGAGGACTACGCGGCCGCGGCCGACGCCCGCGCCGACGCCGACCCGCCGGACCGGCTGGTCGACGGCATCACGTTCGAGCACGTCTCGTTCCGCTACCCCGGCACCGAGCCACTCGTGCTCGACGACATCGACCTCCACCTGCCGGCGGGCGCGGTCGTCGCGGTCGTCGGCGAGAACGGCGCCGGCAAGACCTCCCTCGTCAAGCTGCTGGCACGGCTGTACACCCCCGAGCGCGGCCGCATCCTCGTCGACGGCGTCGACCTCGCGTCGATGTCGGTCGAGGGCTGGCGGGCCCGGCTGGCCGGTGCCTTCCAGGACTTCTTCCGGTTCGAGCTGCGCGCCCTCGACACGGTCGGCCTCGGCGAGGTGGGCCGGCTCGGTGACCGACCCGCGGCCGAGACCGCTCTCCATCGGGCCGGGGCCGACGACGTGGTCGACCGGCTCGACGACGGGCTCGACACCCAGCTCGGGCCGTCCTGGGACGACGGCGTCGACGTCTCCTTCGGCCAGTGGCAGAAGCTCGCACTGGCACGGGGCTTCATGCGCGACGAGCCGCTCGTGCTCGTCCTCGACGAGCCGACCGCCGCCCTCGACGCCGAGACCGAGCACGCGCTGTTCGAGAGGTTCGCAGCCGCGGCACGCGACGACTCACGGGCGAACGGCCGGGTGACCGTGCTCGTCTCGCACCGGTTCTCGACGGTGCGGATGGCCGACCTGATCGTCGTGCTCGACGGCTCCCGGCTGGTGGAGGTCGGCAGCCACGAGGACCTGATGGCGCGACGCGGGGCGTACGCCGAGCTCTACGGCATCCAGGCCCAGGCCTTCCGGTGAGCGGGGAGGTCGCCGCAGGAGCGGGTCCGGTCCACCCGCTGCGCACCGATCCCGACTGGCGTCGCTTCCTGACCTCCCGACTGGTCTCCCTGACCGGCTCGTCGGTGACCTACGTCGCGCTCCCGGTCCTGGTCTACGCCATGACGTCATCGCCCTTGCTCACGTCGCTCGTTGCGTCGTTCGAGGCGTTGCCGTACCTCATGCTCGGGCTGCCGGCAGGAGCTCTCGCTGACCGGTTCGACCGCAAGCGCCTGATGGTCGCCACCGACCTGGCCAACGCCCTGGTCCTGACCAGCATCCCGCTGGCGTCCTGGGCAGGTGTCCTGACCGTCCCGCACGTCCTCGCCGTCGCCTTCGTCGTGCCCACGCTGTTCGTCTTCTTCGACGCGGCGGACTTCGGTGCACTGCCGACCCTGGTGGGACGAGAGCGGATCGTCCTGGCCAACAGCGCGCTGTGGTCGTCCTCGACGGTGGTCGAGACGCTCGTGCCGCTGGCGGCCGGTGCGCTCTTCGCCGTTGCCTCGCCGGCGAGCCTGCTGGGTGTCGACGCCCTCACCTACGTCGCCTCGGCGCTGCTGATCCGGGCGATCCGGCGGCCGTTGTCGGACATCGGCCGGCTCACCGGTGACCGGCTGACCGGGCGGGCGCTGCGCGTGGACATGACCGAGGGCCTGCGCTTCCTCTGGCGCCACGCGGCGCTGCGCACGATGACCGTGGTCGGGGCGACCCAGTCCATCTGCGGTGGCGCCTTCGTCGGCCTGCTCGTCGTCTGGGCCGACCAGGTGCTCGACGTCCGCGAGGGTGACTGGCGCCTCGGGGTGTTGTTCGCGTCGTGGGGCGTCGGGATGCTCGCGACGACCCTGCTCACGCCTCGCGTCGTTCGCCGCCTCGGTGCCGCCCGGGTCACCTTGGTGGCCCTGCCGGTCAGCCTGCTGACGTCGGTCGTCGTCGTGCTCGCGCCCGAGTGGGTGTCGGCCAGCGTCGCCACCGCGCTGTGGGGCGTGGGATACATGGCGGTGGTGCTCAACGCCATCACCTACCGTCAGCAGGTCACCCCTGAGCCGCTGATGAGCCGGGTCAACACGACTGGACGAATGCTGTCCTTCGGCCTCGGGACGCCGGTAGGCGCCGTACTCGGGGGCGTCGTCGCCGAGGGCACCGGCCCGCGTGGCGGGATGCTCGCCGGGTCGGCCGTGCTCGCCCTCGGCGTCGTCCTCGCCTGGACGTCCCCACTACG
>JAVEDG010000067.1 GCA_030841245.1 Actinomycetota bacterium | reverse complement strand
TGGAGGCGAAGGTCATCAGGTTCGACGGGCCGACGACGGAGACGGCAGCCGCCCACAGCCCAGGCAGCCGGCTCACGCAGGACAGGGTCGCGAAGCCGCCGAACGAGCCACCGAACACGCCGATGCGGGCGGGGTCCACCCAGTCCAACGTCGTCAGGTAGCGGTGTGCCTGCTCGAAGTCGCGCAGCTCGTCGCCGCCCCAGTCGTGGTGGATCAGCTTCTGGTACGCCGTGCCGTAGCCGGTCGAGCCGCGCACGTTTGGCGCCAGCACGCCGATCCCGCGGGACAGGAGGTACTGGTAGAGCCCGTCGTAGTTGTAGGACGGCCGCTCCTGGAACTCCGGCCCACCGTGGATGGACAGCACCAGGGCGAACGGACCCTCACCCGCCGGCCGGTAGAGGTAGGCCGGGATCGCCCGGCCGTCGTGGGTCGGGAACCGCACCAGCTCTGGTTCCACGAACGTCGACGAGTCGGCGGCCACCGGTCGCGAGTCGGTCAGCATGTCGAAGGAGCGACGAGCGATGTCCACGACGGCGATGTTCTCTGGTCGCGTGCCCGTCGCGAACAACACGGCCACCCGGCTGCCGTCCGCCGACGCGGAGAAGGCCGACACCGCACCCGGGGGCAGCTCCGGTACGTCGAGCGGCGAGCTGTCGGCGAGGTGGCGAGCCCGCAGCTGCGAGCTGCCGTCGACGTTGAGCGTCCAGATGCCGACGCGGCCGGCGGACGCCACGGCGGCGAACTGCACATCCCACTCGGGGGTCGTCCACCCAGGTAACCGATCCGTCGGCCAGGTTGAGCCGGGCCAGGCCGACGAAGTCGTGTTCCAGGTCGGTCGTCAGGTAGACCGCGTCGCCCTCCTCGGACCAGCCGGCACCCTCGTGCTTGCCGGGCCGCCCCGCCAGGAGCGCCCTGGTGCTGCCGTCCAACCCGACAACCATCGGCACGATGTCGGTGTTGCTGCGGGCGTCGAAGACCGTCAACGCTGCAGAGTCAGGAGACCACGAACCCGCGAACAGGAACCCTCCGGTCTCGACGAGCCGGCGAACCTCACCGGAGTGCAGGTCGCGCAGCAACACGTCCTGGTCGGTGGGCTCCCGGTCGTTCGCGGCGTACGCGAGCCAACGACCGTCGGGTGACACCGGCTCGACACCGAGGTAGTGCACTGCCTTCGGCTCGTCCGTGATCTGCTCGCGACCGGTGCCGTCCCGTCCGACGCGGAACAGCTGGAAGTACTCGTCGCCGTCGCGGTCGGCCGCGTAGAACAGCGTGTCGGAGTCGGGGCTCCACGCCACCTGGCGGACCGACCAGTCGGTGCTCTCGGTCAGCGAACGGGGGCCACCTCCGTCGAGTTGGTGCACGACCAGGTTGAGCTGGCCCCCGGTGTCGGCGATGTAGGCGACTGCGCTGCCGTCGGGCGCGATCGCCAGCGCGGGCCAGAACCGATGGGTGGGCGCGAAGTCGCCGTAGGTCGTCACGGCGGGACTCTAGCGAGCTCTCCAGCAGTCAACGCACCGTCGGGATGGTGCGTCGATCGGTCGCATCGGGTGCAGACGACCCATCACTGCTGTGCCCGCGACGTTCGATCACGTCCATTGACCGCTCGAACGAGTGGCGCGACCCCATGGGCCGTCCCGACCAGCTGACTGGGCAGTCATCCGTGCGGACCCATCACTCCAGGCGCGTGGCCACGCTCAGCGCCACGATCGCGGTGCTGGCACTGCTGGTCGCCACCGCGCCATGGCCACGGGCCGATGCCTTCTCCCAGGTCGTCATCGACTTCGCGACCCCCATGGCGGCGGCCGTCGCGGCGCTCGGGTGTCTCTTGGCTGCCCACCGCGGCGCGCGGGCGACCCGCCTCTTCTGGGTGCTGCTCACCTCCGCGACGGCGGCCTGGTCTCTCGCCGAGGCCACCTGGAGCGGCTACGACCTGCTGGGCGGACCGGTCCCGGTCCCCACCTGGTCCGATATCGGCTACCTGGCCGCCGTCCCCCTGGCCGTGGCAGCTCTGCTCGCCCATCCCTGGCGGCACGAGCCCGTGCTCAGTCGCGGGCGAAGAGTGGTGGACGGCTGCTCGGTCGCTGCCGCTGTCGGCCTGCTCGGGTGGCTGCTCGTGCTCGGCCCCGGCTGGCACAGCAGCGATCTCAGTCGGATCGGCGGGCTGGTGACCGTGGCCTACCCGCTGACCGACGTCGTCCTTGTCGTGGTGGTCGTCCTCTGCCTGATGAGGGCCGGGCGCGCTCACCGCTGGGAGCTGGGGTGGGTGGCCGCATCCATGGTGGCGATGTCCGGGTCGGACGCGATCTACACCTACCTGACGGTCCATCGCAGCTACCAGAGCGGACAACTGGTCGACGTCGGCTGGGTGGCCGCCTATCTCGCCATCGCCGTCGCCTCGGCCGATGCGGACCCGCTCCGCCGCCGCGGACGGCACGCGACGACGACCGCTCTCGCCGTCGCCCCTGCGGACGTCACGTCGCCGTCCCTGGTCTCGGTGGTAGCGCCGTACGTGCCCATCCTGGTCGCGCTGTCGGTCGTGGCGCTGCGCGGCGCTTCGACGGCGCAGGACCCGGTGGCTCGCTGGCTGGCCCTTTCCCTGGTGCTGCTCGTGCTGGTTCGCACCGTCCTGACGTGGGCCGGCACGCAAGAACGCAGGAGAACCGTTGTGCGGGCCGGCACATGACCGGCATGCAGCACTCGTTGCGCGAGCTGGAGCGCCAGGCGCTCGCCGAGCTGGCGATGCGACGCTCGGTCCAGCGGAACCCAGCCGACCGGGCCCACGTGGTCGCCACCCGCATCGCCGTGGTCGCGTCAACGATCGCCGGCCTGATCGCCGTCTGGGACCTGCAGCTGCTGGTCCTGCGCTGAGTCGACGTGGATCCGCGGGGCGGCGGGTCGGGATCCGCCGGCGGCTCCGGTCAGGGCGAGGCGATCCGCGCCAGACCGGCCGGCACCTGGCTCGCCGCCGCCCGGTCCAGCAGCCAGAGCGTGCGAGCCCGCCCGACCGCACCTGCGGCCGGTACCTGGGTCGTCCCCGCGCCGGACAGGGCCATGGCGACGACCCTGGCCTTGTCCTCGCCCGCGACGATGGCCCAGACCTCTCGTGAGCCCTGGATCGACGGCAGGGTCAGGGACAGCCGCAACGGGGGCGGCTTGGGGGAGCCGCGGACCGCGACGACCGGCCGCTCGTCGTACAGCGCGGGTTTGCCTGGGAACAACGACGCGATGTGGCCGTCCGGCCCGACACCGAGCAGGCAGATGTCGAAGGCGGGCACCGGGCCGTGGTCCTCGGGCCGCGCCGCCGAAGCCAGCTCGTCGGCGTAGCGCTCGGCGGCCGCCTCGGGGTCAGGCCCGTCGGGGCCGTCCGAAGGCGCCATCGGGTGGACCCGGGCCGGGTCCAGCGGCACCTGGTCGAGCAGCGCGGCGCGCGCCTGCGTCTCATTACGTTCGGGGTCGCCACTGGCAAGGAAGCGTTCGTCGCCCCACCACAGGTCGAGCCGCCGC
Organism: Actinomycetota bacterium; assembly: GCA_030841245.1. Lineage (GTDB taxonomy): Bacteria > Actinomycetota > Actinomycetes > JACCUZ01 > JACCUZ01 > JAVEDG01. The sequence goes on along the minus strand of JAVEDG010000067.1, from coordinate 2,138 downwards.
CAGTCGACGGCCCCGCGGGCGGCGGAAGCGGCGACCGCGGCGAACGTCCGGTTCGCGATGCCTCCGCCCGTCAGGACCAAGGATGCCTCGCCGCGCGCTGCCTGGATGTCGACCAGCCGGGTCAGCAGCCGGGCGGCCACCGCGGCGGCCAGCTCGTCCGGGTCGCGGTGGACCAGGACCTCGGGGGCGCTCATGAGGTCTTGCGCCGGGCGGTCGTACGCGCGGCGGCGCCGCTGCGTCTGGGCGACTTCGTCTTGGCGGCGGCTGCCTCGGCGGCCGCGACGCCGGTCTTCTTCGTGGCCGGCTTCTTGGCTGCCGCCTTCTTCGCGGTCTTCTTCCGGCCGGCCGTCTTGGTGGTGGAGCCTCTCTTCGCCGTTCTGACGCCGGTGGGATCGCGCCAGATGTGCGTGCGCGTGGCCGGCCGGTCCGACAGGTCAGACTCGCCGGACATCACGGCCAGCGCCTCGGAGTAGGGCTGGTCGGCGTCGAGCCGGCGCAGCTCCTCGGCCAACAGCTCGCCGAGATCGCGTCGTTTGAGCGGGAGCCGCCGGTCGGGAAGACCGGAGCGCGACAGCACAGCGAGGTAACCGTCAGGCCGGTCGATGCGCAGCTTCTCCCGGCCCTCGAATCGCACCTCGACCGCGGTGACGCCCGGGCCGTCGGACGCCGTGACTCTGCACCTCACACCGAGGCGGGAGGTCAGCCAGCCGGCGATCAGTACGGCGCTGGGGTTGCCGGCCGCGGCGGCGACCTCGGCCGACGTCGCAGCAGCAGTGACGTCGTCGAAGGCTGACGCGAGCAGGCCGCGCCATGGCGTGGTCCGGGTCCAGGCGAGATCGGTGTCACCGGGGGCGTAGTCCTTGGCGCGTCGCTTGAGCTCCTTGACCGGCTCGGGGCAGACGGAGCTGTCGGTGACCCGCCGTGAGGCCAGCACGCCGAGTGGGTCGTAGGCAAGCTTCTGGGGCGGTTGGCCGTGCCACCAGGTGACCACCGGGGCGTCCGAGGCGAGCAGCGGCAGCACCACCGACTCGGCGTGGAGCGTGAGCCGCCCGTACATCCGCATGACGACGGCCTCGTTCGCACCGAGCCGGCCACCTACCTGCACCTCGGCGTCGAGCCGGTCGTCCGCGTCGAGCCTGCGGCGGACGACGATCAGCAGCCGGCACGGGTGCGCGGCGGCCGCGGTCATGGCCGCGGCCTCGGCCTCCGCGATGTCCTCCTCCTCGACCACCACGATCAACGTGGCGGCCAGCCCCGAGGCGAGAGCCCCGGCGGTCCGGCGCTCGGCGGAGAGCGTCTTGACGATCTCCGTGCCATTGGTGTCCCACAGTGTCGTCGTCATCCGGGGCCCCCGCGGAGTCGTGAGCGAAGCGAGCGAGTTCGTGGGGTGCTCATCGGGGGCCCCCGCGGAGTCGTGAGCGAAGCGAGCGAGTTCGTGGGGTGCTCATGGTCGCCGCCAGACCCGGCCGTCGCGGGCCAGCATCTCGTCGGAACCGCGCGGTCCCCACTCCCCGGCGCGGTACAGCTCCGGCTTCCGTCCCGCCCAGAACGCCTCCAGCGGGTCGATCACCGCCCAGGACAGCTCCACTTCGCGATTGCGCGGGAAGAGCGTCGCGTCGCCGATCAGCACGTCGAGCAGCAGTCGCTCATAGGCCTCCGGTGACGACTCCGTGAACGCCTCGCCGTACAGGAAGTCCATCGACACGTCGCGCACCTCCATCGCCGAGCCGGGCACCTTCGAGCCGAACCGCAGCGTGATGCCCTCGTCCGGCTGGACCCGCACCACCAGCTGGTTGTGCCCGAGCTCCTCGGTGTCGGTCTTGGCGAACGGCAGGTGCGGCGCCCTCTTGAAGACCACCGCGATCTCGGTGACCCGGCGGGGCAGGCGCTTGCCGGCCCGCAGGTAGAAGGGCACGCCGGCCCATCGGCGCGTCTCGACGCCGAGCCGCTCGGCCGCGTAGGTCTCGGTGGTGGAGCCGGCGGGCACGTCCTTCTCGTCGAGGTACGACGGGACCCGGACCCCGCCGAGCCAGCCCTGGTCGTACTGTCCGCGCACGGCGTAGGTCTCGAGGTCGTCGGGCAGGCTGACCGCCCCGAGGATCTTGGTCTTCTCGACGCGGATCGCCTCGGCGTCGAAG
>JAVEDG010000028.1 GCA_030841245.1 Actinomycetota bacterium | reverse complement strand
CATTGGTTCGGGGGCCTTCTCCTGTCCGACGTGGATTGGGACGACACTTTCGGCTGGGCCACCACACCTGCAGCGGCCGTGGGTTGGTTCGCCACGAGCGCCGACACGTGCCGCGTCTACATCCGGCTGGCGGCTGACCAGGTTCGCGAGACGGGGGTGGGACGGACCGCCGACGCGTTCATGGCTTTCGCGGCCCGGTCCATGCCGGTGGGCACGTTGGATGACGCCCAGCGGGCGGGGCCGATGGGCTTCTTCCCCAACAGTTGCACGTGGTCGAGCCGCACCGCCCTCGGACACATGGTGTTGGTGGGAGACGCGGCAGGCGCTTTGGACCCCACTCAGGGGCTTGGTACATCACTGCTCTTTCGAGACGTTCGCGCGTTGAGCGAACTGCTCCTGGCGGATGGGGACTGGGAACGGGCGACGAGCGAGTTTGCGAGGCAACGGCAGGCCTACTACGAGGTGCTTCGTGCATACGACCGGTGGTGCGCGCTTCTGGACGCGGAAGAGGGATCCGAGGCCGACCGCCGTCGCGCACTCAATGCGGCCGCCCGCGAGGCAGACCCCACGCTCGGCGGGTTCGCAACCCTGGAGGCCTGCGGCCCGGACGGGCTGGTCCCGGATGACGCCGCGCGCCGGATCTACTTCGGCGAGTAAGCGCGTTTGTCGCGGCTTCGCTGGAAGTACTCGATGAATTTGCACTCACGATGACAACCCAAGGTCCGCACATAGTTCCGGCTCGGCACCGCCGCCGGGCGGTCGGGTCCGATTCGGAGCTGGCACTACCGCTCGCTCAGCGGCAGCCGAGCGCTGTGTCGGGGCATCCGCTAGCGCCCCTCGCTGTCCACGCTCAGTCTCGAGCTTCTCCCGGTGAGACCAATCCAGATTCATACGCTGCTACCACGACTTGCGCTCTGTCGCGGAGCGCAAGCTTGCGCAGGATGCTGGCTACATGCGTCTTTACCGTCCACTCGCTGATGAAGAGCACTGTGGCGATCTCGGCGTTGGACAGCCCGCGCGCGATGGCCCGTGCCACGTCGATCTCGCGCGCGGTGAGGCTGCTGATCTCATCGTGAACGTGGCCCGCTGCCAGCCGGCGCTGCGCCTCAGCGAGCCGGTCCGCCGCGTCCGCAAGTCGCACCGCGAGGGCCTTGTTGTCCTCGCGGGCTTGGATCAGCTCCACCGAGCGCTGCATCACGACGAACCCGACCAGCCACGCGGCGCCGAGGACGGTGGCGATGAACGCCCAGTCACCGATGTTGCTGCCCATGAAGGCCGTGCCGACAACGATGGCGACGCCGGCTATCGCCCCACGCATGATCGGTGAGTAAGCGCTCGACGAGTACGCCGCGACCATTGCGGCGAGCAGCAGCACGAGGCCCTCCGTCGGGGTGGTGACCACCTGCTGCACCACCAACGCTGCGAGCACGACGAACAGGACCGGCAGTGGCCAGCGTCGGCGAACGGCTAGCGCGAGGGTGGCTAGCAGCGACGTCACCGCCAAGACGGGACGATTACCCACCACATCCCCAACGCCCGGCACCGAGCGCGGAGTCCAGATCTCCACTTGGGCGGCAACCGCGAGTGCTGCAGCGGCGACGCCGTCGACCGCCACCCAGTCCCGCGCCGATCGCATGACCTGAAACGTAACCGTCGCGCGGCCACGCGGAGTCGCTCTCAAGAGTGATTCAGAGAAAACGCTCGCGAGAGTGATGCGGCCGGTGCCGCCACCGCACGACCGTGAACCTCGTCCGGACCCGCCGGTCAGACATCACAAGGAGGACCTCATGTCCCGTGTCACGTCGAGCCTGATCGCCGCAGCAGTGATCGGCCAGGTCGTGGGCGCTCTCGGCTGGATCGACCCACTGTTCGTGCCTTTGGTCCTGCTTGCGCCGGTCGTCACCGGCGCCGTCGCAGGGGCCCGCCAGATCACGTACCTCTGGATCGCAGTCCTGTGGTGCAGCGCCGGGATCAACATGGCCTGGACCGACTGGGCCGTGAACCACGAGGACGTGGCCTTCCACCTCGCCTTGTCGGTGACCATGCCCTTGCTCGCAGGACTCGCCTACGGAGTCGTCCGGCTAGCATCGCGATCACGGCGGACGGCGTGACGAGGCGCAGCGGGGCAACGTCCGCTTCTCGGTATGAGCGGACGTCAGATCCGGCTACTTGTTGACTGACATCAGCCCGTGGCCCGGCCAGGCTGTGGGTCAGACGTCCGGCGGGGTAGCTCGCTAACTGGTTGCCCACGATCTTGGTGTGGCTCATTAATGGGGTGCTGCCCTCGCCGGGTGTCGCTGGCTGGGAGTGGCTCAAGAGGGGTGTGCTTCGCCGTAAGTAGCTCTGCCCTCCTCGCCGATCACGCGTCGACTTGAGGAGGGGTTCGTGTCGAGAGTTGTCATCGGGGTCGATCCGCACAAGGCGAGCAACACACTCGTCGTGATCGACGCCCAGGAACGGGTGCTGGCTCAGCAGCGGTTCGCCAACGACCGGGCCGGCTACCGGTCGATGAAGACGTTCGCCCGCGTTCACCGCGACCGGGTGTGGGCGGTCGAGGGCGCCCGTGGTGTCGGTGCTGGGCTGGCGCAGCGGCTCGTCGCGGAGGGCGAGCCGGTGATCGACGTGCCGGCCCGGCTCTCGGCCCGGGTCCGTGCGCTAGGTGGTGGCAGCGGCCGAAAGACCGACGATGCCGACGCGTTCGCGGTCGCAGTTGCCGGCCTGCGGGCGCGGGACCTGCAGGTGGTGCGACCCGACGACACCACCGAGATCTTGCGGATGCTCAGCACGCGTTGTCAGGAGGTCGTAGCCCAGCGGATCGCGACCGTGAACCGGCTGCATGACGTGCTCTGTCAGCTGATATCGGGTGGCGCGAAACGGCATCTGAGCGCTTCCAAGGCCCGGGCGCTACTGTCGACGGTGCGGCCCCGCGACGCGGTCGGGAAGGCACGCAAGCGCCTCGCCCTGGACTACCTCGGAGAGCTCGAGCGTCTCGACGCCCGACTCAAGGAGCTCAAGAAGAGTCTGGCCGAGGTGCTCGACGAGCACCCGACCACACTGCAGGAGATCAACGGGGTCGGACCCATCAACGCGGCGAAGATCCTCGCCGAGACCGGCGACGTCCGCCGGTTCCCCAGCCGGCACCACTTCGCCAGCTATACCGGCACCGCACCGGTCGACGTGTCCTCCGGCGAGAACAACCGGCACCGGCTCAACCGCGGCGGCAACCGCCGGCTCAACCACGTGCTGCACATCGCGGCCGTCGTGCAATACCGGATGCCCGGTCCCGGCCAGGACTAGTACCGGCGCAAGCGCGACCAGGGCAAGACCCACCTCGAAGCGCTGCGCTGCCTCAAACGCCGACTCTCCGACGTCGTCTACCGCCCACGTCGACGACCTGGCAGCAGCGAGCCCGGGAGGACAAGTGGGGGCGTCTCTTCAATCCAGCGCGGCTGACCTGATCCCCATGGCCAACACTTCGGAGCAGTCACTTCCCGGGCTCAGCAACGACCCTACGCCGGTCCTCGCTGTTGTGTCTTGACACAGAGGGGAACCACTACTGCACGGTTCCGTCCCCGAGCCACCGCGTCGATCCAGAGCGGCACTTCTGTTCGTCTCACCAGCGAGGAGTGTCTGTCCGAGAGATCTGGCACGACCGATGGGTTCTCTGGGCTTGTCGACACGGGTGTTTGGGCGTGTTGGCCGCCTCGTGGTATTCGCGGTTTGTCGCCGCGTTGTGGGCGGGACGTGGATGCCGTAGGCACGGCCCACGCATCAGTTTTCGTGGGTTGGCGTGTCTTCGCCGCGGTCTTTCGTTCGCTGTGATGCCGCCCGGGCGGTCTCACCTCATGGCGGCAGGGCTTCCTGCAGTGATGCGTTCGATTGCCGCGGTGACGATCGCCGTTTCTTGCGGTTCGTTGTCGAGGGCGCGGTGGATGGTGAGACCTTCGATGAGCGCGTCGAGGATCCGCGCGGTGACTGGCTCGAAGTACTGCTCGAGCGTTCGTCGGCTGCGAGCCATCCAGGCGTTGGTGATGTCGCGAAAGGCGGGATCCCTGGCCGCCAGTGTGTAGAGCTCGTGGGTGAGGACGAGATCGCGCTGGTTGCTGAAAACCACCTGTGTGACGGTGTCGGCGACCGCCTGTTTGGCGGTGTCGGCGTCGTGGGCGGCCGCCATTCGCTCCTCGAAGGCATTGCTGGTGGTCCGCGCGAAACGAGAGAAGGCCTCGCTGAGCAGGTCGTTCATCCCGCTGAAGTGGTAGGTCATGGACCCGAGCGGGACATCGGCGGCCTGGGCGACCTTGCGGTGCGATGTGCCTGCGACGCCGGACTCGGCGATCACGTCGAGGCAGGCGTCGATGATCCGGTCGCGCCGTTCGGGGTCGTGGCGGCGCGCGGCGGGTGCGGGCGCTGGGGGCAAGCGGGCGCTCAGATCTGCCGGAGGACCCGCGCGGGGTTGCCGACGGCGACGACATTGGCCGGGATGTCCCTGGTGACGACGGAACCGGCACCGACCACGCTGTTGTCGCCGATTGTGATGCCGGGGCAAACGATCACACCGCCGCCGAGCCACACGTTGTCGCCGATGGTGATCGGGTTAGCGGCTTCCAGCCTGTCGCGCCGAGGCTGCGGCTCGATCGGGTGGGTCGGGGTCAGCAGTTGCACATTGGGTCCGATCTGGCAGTCCGCGCCGATGGTGATGGCCGCGACGTCGAGCGCGGTGAGGTTGTAGTTGATGAAGGTCCCCGGGCCGATACGGATGTGCTCGCCGTAGTCCACGTACAGCGGGGGCTTGACGAAAGCGCCCTCGCCGAGTTCGCCGACCAACTCGGCCAAAATCGGTCGTGCCGCCGCCTCATCGTCCACGGCCGCCCGGTGATACGCGTGGGCAAGCCGCACCGCCCGCTGGGCACGCCGCCCGTTCTCGGGGTCCTCGGCGATGTAGAGGTCGCCGGCGAGCATGCGCTCACGGTTCGTGCGCGGGTCACCCGCGAAGTAGTCAGTCGAAGAGGTCATGTGGACGATCGTACACCGCACAGTGTACGATCGTACATAACGGTCGAACACCAAGCTCTGGCCCGTCGCACCGATGCGCGCCCACCGCACCGTCGCCCTAACCGGCAGAAGTCGCAAAGCAGAGCGACCCCCGTCAGTGCGGCAGATATCCCAACGCGAAGCACCCCTCCTACCCGCCCACCACGACCCGGGACTGATCCACACGACCACGCTCTCCGTCGGCACCAATCCCCAGCCACTCACCGCACGCCTCGCCACCAAGCGGTCAGTCGTCGCGGTGGCACTTCTGTTCGCAGTGAACGGGCTCATCCTCGGCGGTTACGGCGGAGCCCTGCCATCCATCCGCGAGCGGCTGGACATCGGATCCGGCGACATCTCGGTCCTGCTCTTCGCGGCCGGGCTGGCCGCCATCACGGCCATGCAAGTCGGCGGGCGACTGGCCGACACGATCGGCGCCCGCCAGGTGGCGTTGGCAAGCCTCCCTTTGCTTATTGCCGCGGCGATCACCGTGGCCTTCGCCACAACTTTCCCGGTCGCGGTCGTGGCAGCGGTGCTGCTCGGGCTCGGCAACGGGGCCATGGACGTGGCGATGAACGCCATCGGTGTGCAGGTCGAACGCGCGCGGCAGCGGCCCGTCATGAGCATGTTCCACGCGCTCTGGTCGGTGGGCAGTTTCATCGGCGCCGGAAGTGTGCTGGTGATGGCAACGCCTTTCGGCCTCGACGGAGCCGCGGTGGTCCTGCCGCTGATGCTGTTCCTGACCGCGCTCGCCGTCGCCGCGCTGGCCGTCACGATCAGGATCACCCCACCGACCGCCGTCGTCTCGCGCAACGCCGACGGCAGCCGGACGAAGATCCCACCGGTGGCCTGGCTGCTCGCGCTCATGGCGCTGGCATTCGGGCTGTGCGAAGGCACCGCCACCGACTGGTCCGCGCTGCACGTCACCGAGGTCGGGCACGTTGACTCCACCACCGGGGCCATCGGCCTGGTCGTGGTCAGTGGCTGCATGGTCCTCATCCGCCTCATCGGGGACCGCCTCGTCGCCCGCTACGGCCGACGCACGGTGGTGCGGTCCGGCGCTGCCTGCGCCGCCGTCGGATATGCAACCGTCACGCTGGTCGCCGGCCTGCCGCTGCTGCTCGCCGGCTGGTCCCTGGTGGGACTCGGCGTCGGCATGATCGCGCCCCAGGTCTACGCGATCGCCGGACACATCGGCGGCGGCCGCGTCCTAGCCGTCGTCGTCACGTTCGGCTACGCCGCCTTCCTCACCGGCCCAGCAATCATCGGCTTCCTCGTCAGCCACCTCGGACTGCACCACACGATGGCAGTCCCAGCCCTCCTCTGCGCCGGAATCGTCGGTCTCGCGGCCACCATGCCGAAAGCCGATCCGAACCTCTCGACCAACCCGTGAGTCAACGGACTCATCGCCTTCCGGCAACGCGCGCGGAAGCCACGACCGCTGAGGCAGCGGCACAGTGAAACGAACCCGCTTGCCGCCCAGACAACAACTTACCCATGCCCAGGGGCATCGCGGGCGCGCCATACGGACCAGGCGCCCTCACTGGCTCCCGGGTGCAAGAGGATCCCGCCTGCGCTTGGGAGCATCACTGCCGCGCGCTGCAGAGCACATGAGGTTCCCGAACGGACGCCGCCCCCGAGCCTTCTTGCGAAGGAACCCCGGTCAGGCCATGCCGGTGACCGAGTCGGCGTTGAGCACGCAGAACTCGTTGCCCTCCGGGTCCTGCATAACCGCCCACGTGTCCGGATTCGCGAGCGTGGCCGGGTCCTGGCGCATCTCGACGAGGCTGCCTCCCCCGGCAACCAGCCTTGCCACCGCGTTCTCGATGGATCCGTCGGTGGAGATGTCGATATGCAGCCGGTTCTTCAGGGTCTTCGCCTCTGGGACATTCATGAAGTACAGCGGGGTGCCACCACTCGACGGGTCACTGACCTCGTACTCGTTCGCGTTTCGTTCCGACACCTGGTGGTCCAGGGCCGTGGCCCAGTAGTTCGCCTGCGAGAAGGAGTCGCGGCAGTCCACGACGATTGCTAGCAGCGACGTTGCCATGGTTCTCCTCGACGAATCGGCGTCTACGGAGCGCGGATCACCACCGTAGGCCCCGGGTCCGTGCTCGGCCATCCTGGCCGAACACGATCCGCGCACAATGCCCGGTTGTGTTCGGTGCCTCCCTAGGCCGGGCGGCTCGTCAGCCGGTGCTCATGCCGGCCAGGTAGGCCGCGACGGCGTGGGCGGCATGACGTCCAGGTTAGCCCTGGCCGTGTCGTAGCGCATGGTGGTGCGTGGGTCGGCGTGGCGCATCGCGTACTGCATGTCTCGGATGCCGATGCCCGCGACCAGCCCAGTGGTGCAGAACGTGCGGCGCAGGCCGTGCGGGCTGATCTGCCGGGTGATGCCAGCGGCGTGAGCGACCCGGGTGAGCGCGCGACTGGCTCCGGCTCGGTCCATCCGCCGTCCGGTCCGGGTCCGCAGGATCGGGCCCGTGGTGCGGCCGTCGACGGCTTCCCGCACCGCTCGGAGCACCGGGATCGGCAACGGGATGTCGGCGGGCTTGGCGCCCTTGCCGAGTACGTGCAGCAGCTCGTACCCGGCCTCATAGCGGATGTCGGTGATGTCGGTCGAGCAGGCCTCCGACACTCGCAGCCCGAGCATGCCGAGCATGCAGACCAGCGCATGGTCGTTCGGCCCGGAGGTTCGGGCCGCCGCCAGCAGGGCAGCGAACTCCAGCGGGTGGAGCACCGTGCGCTTCTGCCCCTCCCACGCCACCTTCGGCCGGGTTACGGCCGCTGCCGGGTTGGCCGGGATGACCCCGTCGATCACCGCGTACTTGTAGGACGTGGAGACCGTGCCGAACCGACGAGCGATCGTAGCCGCGGCATACCCGCGACTCTCGAGGTAGCGGACGTACATCTCGAGCTCGCCCCGGGTGACCGCCAGCACCTCCCGGTCATAGGCCAGGCACCAACCGAGGTAGGCCTTGAGGTCCTGGGTGTACGCCGTGAGGGTCGGTCCCCGGTAGCGGGCCAGAAACGAAGCCACCACCAGCCTTGTCACATCCAGATAGCCCGGCACCAACTCTGACCCCGTCGTACTGGTCGTCATCGCAGCTCCTCCCGGCACAGCCGGAAGCCGGTCTCCCGGCACAACCCGAGTCCCTGATGGGACGACCGAGCTGGCACTATCGATTGGTTCGATGCTGTTCGCGCGTGCCCAGACACTCGCTGGCTCGAAGGTGAAAGCGGCGTCGGGAAAGAACAGCGACCCCTACCTCTGGGCTCCGTACACCTCCTGGTCCTAGACGGATATATACGTCGAGCACTGACATGCCTTTGTTGACGCCCTACTGGTCGTGCTCTGTTTCGGAGCCGAGGCTGTTCATGCGGTTGGCAAGCTCTGTCCTGGACCGCACTGAGAGCTTTCGGTATATCCGGGTCAAGTTGGCTTCCACGGTCTTGACGGACATGAAGAGCTCCGCGGCGGTCTCTTGATTTGAGTGTCCTGATCCGACGAGCTGCGCGATGCGGTGCTCGGTCGCTGTGAGCGTTGTCGTGGTGGGGTGCAGCCCGACCCGGGCGGCTTCGTCCCGAGCGCGTTCCGCCCATCGCGGTATGCCCAGCTCCTCAAAGACGTCCGCCGCGGCGTTCAGTGCGTCGCTGGCCATGCGTTTGTATCCGGCCCGACGGTAGACCTGTCCCAGGGCCAGCCGGGACCGGGCCGCCTCGAACGGACACTCAGAGCCCTGTTGAGCGACAACTTTGACAAGCACGCTCACGGCGTCGTCCACGTTGCCGCCGGCGGCTGTCAGCAACGCCTGGCAACGGTCCCCGGCGGCCGTGGCTTCCGGCCTGCCGGACTCCCCCTGGCGTCGCAGGACAGCGATCGCCGCCTCAAGGTCTGGCAGCGAGCCGAGCTGCAGCGCGGCGTCGGCATAGTCGACCCCCCATAGCAGCTGCTCCAGGTCGACCATCTCGGTCCTTGCGAAGACTCCCGCGACCTCGCGCAGGACCTCGAGTGCCGCCTGCCAGTTCCGAGCAGAGATCTCGACGAATCCAAGTTGTGCGAGAAAACCGGCCATCCAGTAGGTCGACTCGTGCTCACGCGATCGCGCTATCGCGCCTAGGGCCAACTCACGCGCCGCGCCCAAGTCGCCGGCGTACTCCTTGACCAGGACACGGGCCATGTCCTCCTGGAGGCTCGAAGCTGCCCACGCGCCTATACGGTCGGCCTCATCGAGCGCAGCCTGGGCGTCGCGCACTCTTGAGGCGCGGATGTGAACGAGCACCAGGCAGATGTACAGCTGGGACAGGTCGCCGTACCGGCCGGCATCGACGGCCGACCTGATGCCGGCCCGCACATGCTCTTCTGCAGTCTCGTCTTTCCAGGTTGCAAAGAAGCTCCGAGTCCATGCCACTGGGGCTGCGGGGAGGTCCGATCCCGAGCTGTCGACCAACCGCGCGATGTCACGCAACGTCTGTTGGGGCTGGCCAAGCCCCCAGTGCTGCTCGATAGCCAGTCGTTCGTTCAGCGCCGTGAGCTGGACGTCGAAACGCTTGACCTCGGCTGCTTCTATGACCGCCCGTCGCATGAGCCGCAGAGCATCATCGCCGCGCCCTTGACTGCGGTGGATGGAGCCAAGATCGGTTAGGAGCTCGGCGCGGATATCAGTGCCCTTTGGCGCCAACAGCAGTGCCTGCTCGGCCAGGGAGCGGGCTCCCGAGTGCTGGTCGGACAGTCGGACCCGCCGAAGCAGGACCTGAGCTTGCTGTTCCGGCTCCGCCGCCAGCGGCGCCGCGCCGTCCAAGGCTGTCTCGGCCGCTGCCCCGTCGCCGGCCCCGAGGTAGGCGTCCACCGCGCGAAGCCAGCGCGTCAATCGGGTGGCGGCGTCCGGGTCGGCAGGGGTGGCCATTGCGGCTCGCTCCAACAACTCGCCAGCAAGATGTTGGGCGCCGCGCGCCCGCGAGATGTCGGCCGCGTGCTCCAGTTCGAGAGCAAGTAGCTCGTCGGGGGCCGTGATCGTCCTCGAGCGGTGGCGGGCGCGCTCCACCGGGTCATCGAGTTTCTCCGCGAGAACGTGATGCGCGTGGCGGCGTTCGGCGGGGGTGGCGGCGTCGTAGATGGCCGAGGCCAGCAGTGGGTGGGTGAACTTGACCACCGCCTCGGCACCAACGACCGCCACGTCTGCATCTGCAGCAGCCTCCAGGGCGGACCGGAGCTCGGTCGCGTCGACGATTCCCTGCAGTTGCGCCACCGGGAGCCGCCCTGCCACGGACACGAGCAGCAGGACGTCGCGTGCGTGCTTTGGCAGCAGCGTGACCTTCTCCCCGAGCAGTCCGGCCAGGCTCGGAGGCACGGGGAAGACGGGGGCGTGGCCGTCCTGGGCGCTCCAGCGCCACGTGGACACGTCGGACTGCATAGCGGTTGCGATCATCAGGGCCAGGAACGGGTTCCCGCCGCTGACCCGGGCCACCCCCGCGCTCATCGGCGTCGTCCATCGTGAGCCCAGGCGCTTGCGAAGCAGTTGGCCGATGGCCCAGTCCTCTAACGGTCCAAGTGTGAACTCGCGCCGGGGCTCCGCCAAGGCTCGGATTAGGTCGCCATTTGCGCCCTCCGGCCTGCTGCCGACCAGGACGCTCAACCGTTGCGGCTCGACGGAGATTCGGCGCAGCGCGAAGGCGAGGCTGCCGACACTTGCCTGGTCCAGCCACTGCAGGTCGTCGATGATGATCGCAACCGGCTCCGTGTCGCACAAGTGCGTCAGGAGGCCTCGGACAGCCAGCGGTACAGCGAGGGCGTCGACGTCCTGGCCGTCGGGTTCGACCCGCTGCAAGGCAACCGAGAGGGCACGCTGCTGTGGGATCGGAAGGCCCCTGTCCGCCCCGTCTGGGCACTGGGCGATCAGCTCGGCGAGTCCGGCAAACGGTAGTCCTCGGTCGAACTGCGTCGGGGTGACACATAGCACTCTTCGCCCTCGGCGCTGGGCCAGCTGATCGAGGACCTTCAGCAGGCTGCTCTTTCCCGTCCCTGGATCACCGGTTGCGACGGCGCTCCCGCCACGGACCAGGACGTCGTTCATAAGGTGCAGAGCGTCCTCGCGGCCGAACAAGCCGAAGGCGACCGCCAACACCTCGTCCACGCGGTCATCATCGCCGAACACGGCTGACCTGGCGAGGGCGGCGGCGGCGCTGGTCGAGGGGTTTCCCCGATGCCTTAGGCGCTGGCTCACTCCTAGCGTCCCCAGTGCATCAGCCCACTCAAGGAGGACGCGATGAACGCAAGCACACGACCCGCCGTGGCACTCGTCCACGGCGGGTTCGTCGACGGATCCGGATGGCGCGGCGTCTACGACCGGCTGCGCGCCCAGGGACATCGGGTCGCGGTCGTGCAGAACCCGACCGTGTCCCTCGAGGGCGACGTGGCGGCCACCAAGCAGGTACTCGACGACATCGACGGCCCCGCGATCCTTGTCGGCCACTCCTACGGCGGCGCCGTCATCACCGAGACCGGCAGCGACCCGCGCGTCGCCGGCCTGGTCTACATCGCGGCATTCGCCCCCGACAAGGCAGAATCCGTGAACACCCTGATCGCCGAGCCGCCACCCGGAGCGCCGGTTCCCCCGATCCTGCCGCCCAGGGACGGCTACCTCTTCCTGGACCGCGACAAGTTCCATGACTCGTTCGCCGGCGACCTACCGGAAGACGAAGCAGCATTCATGGCCGATTCCCAGATCCCCTGGGGCGTCGGTGCGCTCGCGGGCTCCATCACCGAACCCGGGTGGCGACTCAAGCCGAGCTGGTACCTGGTCGCTAGCGACGACCGCATGATCCCCCCACCGGCCCAGCGGGCCATGGCCGAACGCGCCGGAGCATCGGTTCGCGAGAGTCCCGGCAGCCACTCGGTCTACGTGTCCCAGCCTCAGGTGGTCGCCGACCTCATACACACAGCTGTCGAGTCGCTCGCCTGACCTGACACTCGCCCGCTATGGGGCGGGGAGAACCGTTTGGTCGGCTTCAGCAACCTTCGAGGCAGGCAGCTCACCCATGCAAGTCCGCTAGTTCTAATCCGTAACGAGGAGAACACATGAATACGGATCTTTCGCGCCGCCAGGTGCTGGCGGCGGGAGCGGCATTGGCCGGGTCAGCGGCAGTGATGGCAAGTCCGCTGGGAACAGGCGCGGCAACTGCGGCCAGCGCACGAGGCACGGCGAAGCCGAATGCCAAGCCAACGATCGTGTTGGTGCACGGCGGCTACGCCGATTCGTCGTGCTGGAACGGAACCATCCAGGAGTTGCAGCACAAGGGTTACACCACCATCGCGGGCTCGAACCCGCTAAGGGGTATCCCCACCGACGCCCCGTACATCGGGAGTCTGCTGGACTCCATCAGCGGGCCGATCGTGCTTGTCGCACACTCCATGGGCGGAACCGTCATCACCAACGCAGCCGCCGGGAAGAGCAACGTCAAGGCCCTGGTCTACATCGCAGCCTTCGTGCCCGACGTGGGTGAGACACAAGGGGACCTCATCAACA
>JAVEDG010000367.1 GCA_030841245.1 Actinomycetota bacterium | reverse complement strand
CACCGTGGTAGAGCGGCGAGAACACGACGACGTGCTGCAGCCACGTCGGGTACGTCGAGAGCGGGTAGAACGTCGCCGAGAACAGAAACATCGGCAACGAGAACAGGTTGACGTACTCGAAGTCCTGCCAGCTGCGCATGTACGTCGTGGCCGCAGCTCCCACGGCGGCGAAGGCGAACCCTATGAGCACTGCCGCCGGCAGCGCCAGCAGCGCCCACCACGAGGACACCAGACCCATCACCAGCATGACGGCGAGGAACACCGAGGAGTAGAAGGAGCCGCGCATCAACGCCCAGCCGATCTCGCCGACGGCGATGTCGAACGGCGTCATGGGTGTGGCCAGCACGGCGTCGTACATCTTCAGGTACTTGAGCTTGAAGAACAGGTTGAAGATGGCGTCGGCCATCGACCCGTTCATCGCGCTGGACGCGAGCATGGCGGGAGCGATGAACGCCGTGTAGCTGACCAGATGTCCCGACACCTCCACGTCGCCGACCAGCTTGGACACGCCGACGCCGATGGAGAACAGGTAGAAGACCGGCTCGAAGATGCCGGAGATCAGCATCGCCCAGGCGCTGCGGTAGACCCGCACGTTGCGCTCGATGAGGTAGCGCGACCGACGGCTGCGCAGCAACCGGCTCGCCGTCCCCGGTGGCACGACGCGCAGCGGCAGTGTCGGGATTGTGGGCGTCGACATCAGCTCACCAGCCGCTTCGAGAACATCCGCAGCGCGACGACGAACGAGACCGCGACCCACAACGCGAGGTAGCCGACGTGCACGAGGGCAGGACCCCACGTCGCGGTGCCGAAGACGAGGTCACGGCAGAGGTCCACGCCGTGCCAGAGCGGCACCGCCCAGGCGATCGGCTGCATCCAGCCGGGCAGCTGGGAGACCGGGAAGAACGTGCCGGAGAACAGGAACATCGGCACGATGCCGAAGCGGAACAGCATCGCGAAGCCCGAGTCGTTCTCGCGGGTCGCCGCGAAGGCGAAGATCGGGGTGGCGTAGGCCATCCCGGTGAGCACGGCGACCGGCAGCGCCGCGAACGCCCATGGCGACTCGACGGCGCCGAAGGCGAGCATCACACCGAGGAACACCAGGCACGTGATGGTGAGCCGCATCAGCACGAAGAGCAGGTGGCCCGCCAGGGCGTCGACCACCCGCAGCGGCGTGGCGAGCATCGCGTGGTACTGCTTGTTCCACTTGATCGCGCCCATCACCGGGTAGGTGGACTCGAACGACGCGGCCTGCATCGCCGAGGCCGCGAGCAGCCCCGGCGCGATGAACTCGAGGTAGCCAGCGCCAGCAACCGAGGACGTGCCATGGTGCTGGTTGACGAGCGCGCCGAGCCCGACGCCCATCGCCGCGAGGAACCCCACCGGTTCCAGCACGGTGGAGATGGCCGTGCCTCGCCAGGTACGGCGGTACTGCGTGATCCAGAACGCGAAGGCCCGCAGCACCAGCTCGGACGTCGGCGGCCGGCCCGGAACGGCCGGCGGGCGCGCGGTGTCGAGGAGCGCCATCAGTCGACCAGGGTCCGACCGGTCAGCCGCAGGAACACGTCCTCCAGCGTGCTGCGCCGGACCAGCACGGACAGCGCGGTGACGCCGAGTCGGTGGATCTCGGCCGAGGCGTCGTCCCCGGACTCGGCGTACAGCAGCACGCGGTCGGGCAGGATCTCGACGCGCGCGACGAGCTGGGCGAGCGACGCCTCGCTGGCCGCCAGCGCCTCGATCTTGGCCCCGGCGTCCTCGGTCTCGTCGACGGGGAACCGCAGCTCGACGACCTCGCGGGTGGACCACTCACGGATCAGCTCGAGCGGAGAGCCCTCGGCTGCGATCTTCCCGGCGTCCATCACGACGAGCCGGTCGCAGAGCTGCTCGGCCTCGTCCATGTAGTGCGTCGTCAACACGAGCGTGACGCCCTGCTGCTTGAGCCGGAACAACCGGTCCCACACCACGTGACGGGCCTGCGGGTCCAGCCCGGTGGTGGGCTCGTCGAGCAGCAGGATGTCGGGCTGGTTGATCAGGGAGCGCGCGATGGTCAGCCGCCGCTTCATGCCGCCGGAGAGGGGCTCGACCTTGCTCTCGGCCCGCTCGGCGAGCTGGACGAACTCCAGCAGGGCCTGGGTCCGCTCAGCGATGACGTCCTTGGCCAGCCCGAAGTATCGGCCGTAGACCAGCAGGTTCTCCCGCACCGTGAGCTCGACGTCGAGGGTGTCCTCCTGCGGGCACACGCCGAGGCGGGCCCGGATCGCCGGCCCCTCGACGGCCGGGTCCATGCCGAGGATGCGCAGCGTCCCCTCGGTGACCGGCGACACCGCGCCCACCATGCGCATCGTCGAGGACTTCCCGGCACCGTTCGGGCCCAGGAACCCGAAGGCCTCGCCGCGGTGGACGTCGACGTCGATCCCGTCGACCGCGGTGAAGTCGCCGAACCGCTTCACCAGGCCACGGGCCGTGATCAACGGGTCGCCGGTCGACGGTTGCGCGGGCATCTGACTGACCATAACCGGCAGCGGGGACACTGCTGCAACGGAGATTGCGACCGTGTTGCGGTGCGTCGAGTGGCGCGAGCTGGTCGGCTCCGGGCCGCCAGGGCAGCCAGTTCGCGCCGGTCAGGACCATCACGCAGCCAGTTCGCGCCAGTCAGGGACGCCGAGAGAGGCCCGCGCCGAGCGATCTGTCGGTCCAGGGGACGAGAATGGCCCGGTGAGCGAGCAGCCGCGGTTCTCCCCGGCCACCCAGGCCTGGTTCGAGGGTGCCTTCGACGCACCGACCGCAGCCCAGGTCGGTGCCTGGGCGGCGATCAGGGCAGGGCACAACGCGTTGGTCGTGGCCCCCACCGGCTCGGGAAAGACGCTGGCCGCGTTCCTCTGGTCGATCGACCGCCTGGCGGGCGCCGAGCAGCCGAGCGACCCGCAGCTGCGCTGCCGGGTGCTCTACGTCTCGCCCATGAAGGCGCTCGCCGTCGACGTCGAGCGCAACCTGCGAGGTCCGCTCACCGGCGTCCGCCAGGCATCGGCCCGGCTGGGCCTGCCCGAGCCGGCGATCGAGGTGGCGATCCGGTCCGGCGACACCCCGGCCGACGAGCGGCGCCGGTTCGGCCGGCGGCCACCCGACGTACTCATCACGACGCCCGAGTCGCTCTTCCTCATCCTCACCTCGGCCGCCCGCGAGTCGCTGCGCGGGGTCGAGACCGTGATCGTCGACGAGGTGCACGCCGTCGCCGGCACCAAGCGCGGCGCCCACCTCGCACTCTCGCTCGAGCGGCTCGACGAGCTGCTCGACTCCCCTGCACAGCGGATCGGCCTGTCCGCGACCGTGCGCCCGGTCGAGGAGGTCGCACGCTTCCTCGGCGGACGGCACGAGGTCACCGTGGTGCAGCCGCCGTCGAGCAAGACGGTCGACCTGCAGGTCGTGGTCCCGGTCGAGGACATGAGCGAGCTGGGGGCTCCGGCCGGGGAGGTGACCGGGTCGGCCGCAGGCGCGCAGGAGCGGAGCTCCATCTGGCCGCACGTCGAGGAGCGCATCGTCGACCTGGTGCAGGCGCACAAGTCGACCATTGTGTTCGCCAACTCCCGCCGGCTGGCCGAGCGGCTCTGTGCCCGGCTCAACGAGATCGTCTGGGAACGCGAGTCGGGCGAGTCACTGCCCGACGGCGGCTCCTTCGCCCCTGCCGACAAGATGGCCCAGGCCGGCTCGTCGCGCGGCGTGTCCGGCGAGATCGCCCGGGCCCACCACGGCTCGGTGTCCAAGGAGCAACGCGGCCAGATCGAGGAGGCGCTCAAAGCCGGGCGGCTCCCCGCGGTCGTCGCGACCTCCTCGCTCGAGCTGGGCATCGACATGGGCGCGGTCGACCTGGTGGTGCAGGTCGAGTCGCCGCCGTCGGTCGCGAGCGGGCTGCAGCGGGTCGGCCGTGCAGGCCACCAGGTCGGCGCTGTGTCGCGCGGCGTGGTGTTCCCCAAGTACCGCGGCGACCTCGTGCAGAGCGCGGTCGTCGCCGAGCGGATGATGGCCGGCCGGATCGAGGCGCTCCGCTACCCGCGCAACCCGCTCGACGTGCTGGCCCAGCAGGTCGTGTCGATGGTTGCGCTCGACGAGTGGTCCGTCGACGAGATGTACGACGTGGTCCGCCGTGCCGCGCCCTACGCCGACCTGCCGCGCTCGGCCTTCGAGGCCGTGCTCGACATGCTCGCCGGGCGCTACCCGTCCGACGAGTTCGCCGAGCTGCGCCCCCGCCTGGTCTGGGACCGGGTCGCCGGCACGTTGACCGGCCGTCCCGGCGCCCAGCGGCTCGCGGTGACCAGCGGCGGGACGATCCCCGACCGCGGACTTTTCGGTGTCTTCCTGGTCGGCGGAGCCGACGATCAGACATCGCGGGTCCGTCCTTCGGGCGGAGCCCGCAGGGTCGGCGAGCTGGACGAGGAGATGGTCTACGAGTCGCGCGTCGGCGACGTGTTCACCCTGGGGTCGACGTCGTGGCGGATCGAGGACATCACCCACGACCGGGTGCTGGTGTCCCCCGCACCGGGCCAGCCGGGCCGGCTGCCGTTCTGGAAGGGCGACGCCCTCGGCCGGCCGGCCGAGCTGGGCCGAGCGCAGGGCGCCTTCGTCCGCGAGCTCGGCGCGCTCTCACCTGAGGCCGCGCGCGATCGGGTGCTGGCCTGCGGGCTCGACTCGTGGGCCGCCGACAACCTGTTGAGCTATCTCGGCGAGCAGCGCGAGGCCACCGGTCACCTGCCCGACGACCGCACCATCGTCGTCGAGCGGTTCCGCGACGAGCTGGGCGACTGGCGGATCGCCATCCACTCGCCGTACGGCGCGCAGGTGCACGCACCCTGGGCCCTCGCGGTCGCGGCCCGGCTGCGCGAGCGTTACGGCGTCGACGTGCAGGCGATGCACGCGGACGACGGCATCGTGCTCCGCCTGCCCGACACCGAGTTCACGTCGTACGCCGACGAGGGCACCTCCGGGTCCGCGGAGCTGGTGCCGCCGCAGGCCGACGTCGCGGCCTTCGCCGCCGACGAGATCGAGCCGCTGGTGACGGCCGAGGTCGGTGGCTCGGCGCTGTTCGCGTCGAGGTTCCGCGAGTGCGCAGCACGAGCGCTGCTGCTGCCGCGGCGCAATCCCGGCCGCCGCACCCCGTTGTGGCAGCAACGGCAGCGGTCCGCGCAGCTGTTGTCCGTCGCCAGCGAGTACGGCTCGTTCCCGATCGTGCTCGAGACGATGCGCGAGTGCCTGCAGGACGTGTTCGACGTGCCGGGCCTGGTCGCCCTGATGCGCGACGTCGAAGCGCGCCGGGTGCGCTTCGTCGAGGTCGAGACGGCCCAGCCGTCGCCGTTCGCCCGCTCGCTGATGTTCGGCTACGTCGCACAGTTCCTCTACGAGGGAGACTCCCCGCTCGCCGAGCGACGGGCCCAGGCTCTCGCGCTCGACTCGACGCTGCTGGCCGAGCTGCTCGGCCAGGCCGAGCTGCGCGAGCTGCTCGACCTCGACGCCGTGCTCAGCCTCGAGCGCGACCTGCAGCGGCTGTCCGAGGAGCGACGGGCCCAGGACGTCGAGGGAGTGGCCGACCTGCTGCGACTGCTCGGCCCGCTGACCACCGCCGAGGCGATCGAGCGCGGCGCGACGCCGGCCTGGCTGGCCGACCTGGAGGAGCGGCGCCGGGCGATCCGGGTCCGGGTCGCCGGCGAGGAGCGCTGGTCCGCGATCGAGGACGCCGGACGGCTGCGCGACGCCCTGGGCACGCCACTGCCGGTCGGCGTGCCGGAGGCCTTTCTCGAACCCGTCCGCGACCCCGTGGCCGACCTCGTCTCCCGATTCGCCCGCACGCACGCCCCGTTCCACACGGCAGAGGTCGGCGCCCGCTTCGGTCTCGGGTCCGCCGTCGTGGCGGAGACGCTGCGCCGGCTCGCCGGCGCCGGCCGGGTCGTCGAGGGAGAGTTCCTCCCCGGCGGGGCCGGCACCGAGTGGTGCGACGCGGAGGTGCTGCGCACCCTGCGCCGCCGCTCGCTCGCCGCCCTGCGCCACGAGGTCGAGCCCGTGGGGCACGATGCGCTCGCGGCCTTCCTGCCGGCGTGGCAGCAGGTCGGCGGTCGGTTGCGCGGGGCCGCGGGCGTGCTCCGCGTCGTCGAGTCGCTGCAGGGCGCGGCGGTGCCCGCCTCGGCGCTCGAGTCGCTGGTGCTGCCGGCGCGGGTGAGCGGCTACTCCCCGGCGATGCTCGACGAGCTGTGCGCCGCCGGCGAGGTGGTCTGGGCCGGACACGGGACGCTTCCCGGGTCGGACGGCTGGCTCTCCTTGCACCTGGCCGACTCCGCTGCCCTGACCCTGCCCGACGCGGCTCCCGAGGCGGTCACGACGCCGCTGCACCAGGCGGTGCTCGACGCGCTCGCTCCCGGCGGGGCGTTCTTCTTCCGCCAGCTCTCCGACACGGCCGGGTCCACCGACGACCCGGCCCTCGTGGCGGCGTTGTGGGACCTGGTGTGGTCCGGTCACGTCACCAACGACACGCTCGGCCCGGTGCGTGCGCTGACCTCCGGCGGTCGCGGTGCCCATCGACCCCGCCGTACACCGCCACGCGGTCGCTACGGACGCCCCCGCCCGGCCATGCCCACCCGGACGGGTCCGCCCACGGCGGGAGGTCGGTGGTCGCTGCTGGCCGAGCGGGACAGCGACCCGACCCGCCGCGCTCACACGCTCGCGGAGACACTGCTGGAGCGGCACGGAGTGGTGATCCGCGGTGCCGTCATGTCCGAGCGAGCGCCCGGCGGCTTCGCCGGGGTCTACCGGGTGCTCGCGGCGTTCGAGGAGACCGGGCGGTGCCGGCGCGGCTACTTCGTGGAAGGCCTGGGTGCGGCCCAGTTCGCCGTGCCGGGCGCGGTCGACCGGCTCCGCGGCGCCGCCAAGCTGCTCGACGGGTCCGCCGCGCGACGCAGCGGCGGCGAGCCGGACGATCCGGTGCGTGCCCTGGTGCTGGCTGCCACCGACCCGGCAAACCCGTTCGGTGCCGCGCTGCCCTGGCCGGGCCGGGGTGAGGACACCGGCCACAAGCCGGGCCGCAAGGCAGGAGCGCTGGTGGTGCTGGTCGACGGGCGGCTCGTCCTCTACGTCGAGCGCGGCGGCCGGTCCCTGCTGACCTGGGCCGACGAGACCGGGCTGCTGCAGCCGGCGGTCGACGCGCTCGCCCTCGCCGTGCGCGAAGGCCACCTGGGTCGGATCACCGTCGAGCGGGCCGACGGTGCGCACGTGCTCGACTCGACCCTGGGCCACGCGCTCGAGTCGGCGGGCTTCCACGCGACCCCTCGCGGGCTACGGCTGCGCGGCTGAGCGCTCGGAGTCAGCCCCGGCGGGGACGGGCCTGCCGCCACTGCGCGACCATCGCGGCGACAAGGACCGCCAGCAGGACCGACGCGCCCGCCACCACGAGCCAGGTCGGCGTCCCGGCGTACGCCGCCAGCCGCAGCCCGCCTACGGCCACGAGAAAACCAGCCAGAAACAGCCTCCTCCGGCCCGCGCGGGTCATCTCGCGGCAGGTCCGATCGATTCGAGCTCCTCGGGGGTGAAGGCGCGCAGGACGCAGAACTCGTTGCCGTCGGGGTCGGCCATCACCACCCAGGTCACCCCGTCGCCCTGCCCGACGGAGACCCGGCGGGCGCCGAGCTGCTCGAGCCGCTCCACCTCGGCGCTCTGGTCCTCGGGTCGCAGGTCGAGGTGCAGCCGGTTCTTGACCGCCTTGCCCTCGGGCACCCGCAGGAACAGCAGGTCGGGCACGACACCGTCCTCGCGGCTGCCCTCCGGCGGTTCGAGCACGACCTCGTCGTCCTGCTCGTAGGTACGCCGCCAGCCCAGCGCGTGCTCCCAGAACCGTGCCACCGGCGACGGGTCGGTGGTGTCGACGGAGAGGGCCTGGATGCGCAGCGTCATGCGCCCAGACCCTGCCCGACGCCGAAGGCCTTGTCGAGGAACTCGCGCACGATCCCGGCGAAGGCGTCGGGTGCCTCGACGAACGGGTAGTGCGCGCTTCCCTCGATCACCGCGAGCCTCCCGAGCAGGAACAGCTCGGCAAGGGCACGTAACGGCGCGACTCCGAGCATGACGTCCTGCGCACCCCCGACGACCAGGACCGGCGCGCGGACCCGGCCGAGCCGTTCGCGCACGTCGGTCGGCGGGTCCACCGAGAAGAACGCCTTGGCCGCCTCGAACACATAGGTGCCCTCGGCCGCGTGCGACTGCTCGGCCTTGCCCCAGGCGGCATAGCCCACCGGTGCCACCGAGAGCTGCCACTCGTTGAAGGTGTCCTCGGTGCCGTCGGACACGTCGACGTCCATCGCCGCGGCGGCGGCGGCGAACACCGGATCGCGCATCCGTGACTCGACGAGGTCGTCGCTGTCCGGCTCCACGTCGACCAGGTAGGCAGTCGGCGGGGTGATCAGCACCAGCGCGCCGACCCGGTCCGGGAACTGCGCCGCGTAGCTGACGGCGATCCGGCTGCCCGCCGAGTGCCCGGCGAGCAGCAGCCGGTCCAGCCCGAGGTGCTCGCGCAGCCGCTCGACATCCTCGGCCTGTCGCCAGAACGAGCCACGGGTCGGGTCGGCCGGCATCGGTGTCTCACCCACCCCACGCAGGTGCGGGACGACGAGCCGGTACGTCGTGTCCAGCCCGCCCAGGTCGCCGAGGTACGCCGGGTGCCGCGCCGCGCCACCGGCCAGCAGCACCAAGGGGTCCGACTGCGCCCGTGCGCGGTCGAGCACGTCGTAGTGCAGCTGGGCCGAGTCGGCTCCGGTGTAGGTGGGCATCACCGCGAACCGTAACGACCGGCACCGACGTCGGCGAGCCGATTCGGCCGCGGTCGGCAGGTCAGAGCCGGCGCTCCAGCACCAGCTCGTCACGGATCGGCACCCCGCCCAGCCCGACGAACGGGATCGACGGCTTGAGCCGGCGGGCGTCGGCGACCGCACCTGGGTGCACCGCCACGAGCTCCCAGCCCGCCCGCTGGTAGGCGCGAAGCGCAGAGGTGTTGTCGTTGGTCGTGACGAGCCACAGGCGTCGTTTCCCGTCGACCTGTGCATCACGCTCGGCTGCAGCGAGCAACGCCGCCGCGACACCCACACCCCGGCGTACCGCATCGACGGTGACGACCTCCCGCTCGTCGCCGTCGTCGTGGTAGGTGAGCACGCCGGCCGGCTCGCCGTCGACGAGCGCGACGTACCCCGGCAGCTGAGCAGCATCGAACAGCACCCCGTGGGCGGCGACCTGCATGGCGGGTCCCCAAGACGACGCCAGCGTCGTCTCGACGAAGCCGTCGTCGGCAGCGGATGGCCGCCGGACCTCGACGGCCGTGCCCCCCGGCCGCCACGGCAGCGCCAGCTCGAACCACCGCACGTCCCACCAGCGGCCGAACTTGCGCCCGACCTGGTGGTAGACACCGATCTCGCGGAAGCCGAGACCCCGGTGCAACCGCTCCGACGCGTCGTTGGGCAGCGCGACGCCCGCGTAGGCGCGGTGCAGGTCCTCGCCGCGCAGCGCCTCCAGCAGGGAGGCCATCAGCAGCCTGCCCAGGCCGCGACCGTGCGCGTCCGGTGCTCGGTAGACCGTGGTCTCGACCGACGTGCCGTAGGACGGCTTGGCCCGGAAGCGGCCGCTGGACGCGTAGCCGAGCACCTGACCGTCCTCCTCGGCGACGAGCAACCGGTGCGGCCCGCTGACCGCGTAGTGACCGAACCACTCCCGCCGCTCGTCGACGGTGAGCTCGCGCACGTCGAAGGTGGCGTGGCTGGTCCGCACATAGTGGTTGTAGATCTCGGTGAGTGCAGGGAGGTCCCGTTCCACCGCAGGCCGGACGATCACGGCAGCGGGGCTAGCGACGTCGGTAGAGGAAGCCGCGGAACAGCCGCGTCATCCGGG
The DNA here is from genome assembly GCA_030841245.1 of Actinomycetota bacterium. Taxonomy (GTDB): domain Bacteria; phylum Actinomycetota; class Actinomycetes; order JACCUZ01; family JACCUZ01; genus JAVEDG01. The sequence goes on along the minus strand of JAVEDG010000367.1, from coordinate 6,693 downwards.
GCATGACGACCCAGGTCATCAGCCCGGTCAACGTCCCCGAGAACACGAGCACGCGGAGGATCAGCGCCCAGCCGGCGATCAGGGGCAGCACGAAGAGGTTCATCAGCAGCACCAGCGGCACGATCGCCAGCAGTGTCACCAACGCCATCTTCCAGCGCGGCGGCGCCGGAGCGGTGCGGCCGGGCATCGCGAACCAGGTCTCGAGGCCGCTGACCCGCCGTACGCCGGTCTCCTCCACGAACTCGTCGGCGCGGCCCAGCCACTCCGCCCGCTCCTCGGAGCGCTCCCATGCCTGCAGGGAGTCGTCGTCCGCGAACCGGTAGACGACATGCCAGTCCTGGCCCGCGTCGTTCGGCCGCAGGATGCCGGCGCCGAGGAAGCCCGAGTACCGGCAGGCAGCGCCGATGATCCCGTCGTACCAGTCCTCGAACTCGTGCTCGCGTCCGGGCGCGACACGGCGCGCGACCGTGACGGTCACCGGCTCGTGGCTCGGCGCGTGATCGGGCTGGGTACCGCGGATGTGGGCCATCAGGGTCATGGTCTCCCTCCTTCATCGTTGTCGAGCACCCGCACAGCGCCGCGTGTTCCCGCTCGTGGGCGAGAGGATGGTCACATGCCCGAAGGGGACACCGTGTGGCTGGCCGGGCGTCGGCTCCACGACGCCCTGGCCGGCTCGGCCATCACCCGCAGCGACTTCCGGGTCCCTGGACTGGCCACCGTCGACCTGTCCGGTCGGACGGTGACCGAGGTCGTCAGCCGGGGCAAGCACCTGCTGACCCGCGTCGAGGACGACCTCACGCTTCACACCCACTTCCGGATGGACGGCACCTGGCATCTCTACCGGACCGGCGAACGTCGACGCGGCGGTCCGGAGTGGCAGATCCGGGTCCTTCTCGAGACCGAGGGGTGGCAGGCCGTCGGCTACCGGCTGCCCGTCGTCGAGCTGCTGGCCCGCGCCGAGGAGGGTCGCGCCGTCGGGCACCTCGGCCCGGACCTGCTCGGCCCGGACTGGGACGAGGCCGAGGCACTCCGCCGGCTCGCCGGGTCGCCGGAGCGGGAGATCGGCGACGCGCCGCTCGACCAGCGCAACATGGCCGGCATCGGGAACCTCTACAAGGCCGAGTGCCTCTTCCTCTCCGGCGAGTCGCCCTGGTCGGCGGTGCGCGATGTGCGCGACCTGCCCGCGCTCGTCCGGGGCGCCCGCCGACTCCTGCTGGCCAACCGGGACCAGCCCTGGCAGGTCACCACCGGCGTCGACCGTCGAGGCAGCGAGCACTGGGTCTACGGCCGGGCCGGCCGGCCGTGCCGGCGCTGCGGGTCGGCGATCCGCTCGGCGCCCCAGGGCGCAACGCCGTACGACCGGCTCACCTACTGGTGCCCGACCTGCCAACCGGTGCGAACCTGACCGCTGACGCCGAGCACAACGATGGCCCGTCCACACCCCCGTTGGCGTGGGGTGGACGGGCCGTCGTAGATGCGGTCTTACCCGCCCGGCAGACGGTCAAGCACCGGAAGCGGCCGCGAAGGAAGCATTACGCGGCGAGGTTGCTGACCTCGAGCCGGCTCGGGGCGACCGGAGCGTCGACCGCGACCGAGGAGACCTCCTCGGCGAGAGCGAGGTTGTCGCTCACCTCGCGCAGCACCTCGGACATCGGCACATCCAGCGCCTCGCAGATCGAGCCGAGCAGCTCGCTGGAGGCTTCCTTCTGGCCGCGCTCGACCTCCGAGAGGTAACCGAGGGAGACGCGGGCGGTGGACGAGACCTCACGCAGCGTGCGTCCCTGGGAGCGCCGTCGCTCTCGCAGGACGTCACCGAGCAACCGTCGGAGCAGAACCATGGCGCTCCTCCTCTCGCGTGCTGATCTGGCGTTGTCCATCCACCGGGACACCTGGGTGGTGGCCCACCGTACTCGTCGGGTCCGACGCAGACTCGCACGACGCCGGGACTCGCAGATGTAACGCTGTAATCATGCTACTCGCTTCCCGGGTCGGCAAGGTGGTCGACGAGCAGGTGAAGCGCCTCCCGCACGGTCTCGGCCCGGACTTCGGCGCGGCCGCCCGGCACGGCCAGTGACCGCGCCCGGCGCCGCCCGGACGGCCCGGCCACGGCCACGTGCACCGTTCCCGGCGCCTTGCCGTCCTGCGCGTCGGGCCCGGCCACCCCCGTGGTCGCCAGCCCGTGCGTCGCGCCGAGCCGCCGCCGTACGCCGTCGGCCATCTCCGCCGCGACGTCGGGGTCGACCGCACCACGGTCGGCCAGCAGCCCGGCGTCCACTCCGAGCAGCGTCGACTTCAGCTCGGTCGCGTAGGCCACCACGCCACCCCGGACGCTCGCCGACGCACCGGGTACGTCGGTGAGGGCGGCCGTCACCAGGCCGCCCGTCAGCGACTCGGCGACGGCCAGCGTCTCGCCGCGTGCCTGCAGCATGCTCAGCACCTGTGCGGCCGCGCTCTCGCTCACGGCGTTGCGTCGCCGTCGGGTCGAGCCGCGGCCCGCTCCGCTCGTTCGGCTCGCTTGCGGGCGGCCCGCTCGCTGGTGCGGCGCAGCCGGAGCGCGCGCGAGACGTAGTCGATGCCGGTGACGACGGTGACGGTGAGCGCGAGGTACATCGCCAGCTCTGCGACGGTGTGCAGCCCGTCGCCCAGGGGCAGCAGCAGCAGCCCGATGGCCACGGCCTGGAGCAGAGTCTTGAGCTTGCCCCCGCGGCTGGCCGGCATGACGCCGTGGCGGATCACCCAGAAGCGCAGCAGCGTGACGCCGATCTCCCGGACCATGATCACGACGGTGATCCACCAGGCCACCTCGCCCAGCCCGGACAGCCCGATCAGGGCGGCACCGATCAGCGCCTTGTCGGCGATCGGGTCGGCGATCTTGCCGAGGTCGGTGACCAGGCCGCGACGCCGGGCCAGCTCCCCGTCGACCCGATCCGTGATGGACGCGATGCCGAACACCAGCGTCGCCCCGACACGCCACGCGTCGGCATGCCCGTCGTCGTGCAGCAGCAGCACCAGGAAGACCGGCACCAGCAGCAGCCGGAGCGCGGTCAACCCGTTCGCGATGTTCCAGGCACTGACCGGTCGGTTGGTGATGTCACCCGCCGGGCGCATCGGGCGCTTCACGGCGCGGCGACCGACGTGCTCACGCCACCGCCCCCGACCGCCGGTCGCTGACGAGCTCGGCCACCAGGTCGGCGCCCACGGTCGAGCGGACCATGGCCGGCACGAGGCGCCCCACGCCGGGGAGGCCGCCGACGACCGTCGTGCTGCCGTCGACCTCGGGCGCCTGGTGCGCCGCACGTCCCTCCGCCCCGTCGGCGCCGCTGGTCTCGACGAGGACCTCCACCCGCTCGCCGACCCGGTCCTCGGCACGTTGCGCGACCAGCTCCTCGGCCAACCCACCGACGCGCCGCTGACGGGACCGGATCTCGTCCTGGTCGAGCTTCCCGTCCAGCCCGGCCGCCTCCGTGCCGTCCTCGTCGGAGTAGCCGAACACGCCGATCGCGTCGAGCTGCGCCGCGGTGAGGAAGCCGAGCAGCTCGTCGATGTCGGCCTCGGTCTCGCCCGGGAAGCCGACGATGACGTTGGACCGGATGCCCGCTGCGGGTGCGGCCGCCCGGATGGTCGCGATCAGCTCGAGGAACCGCTCGGTGTCACCGAAGCGGCGCATCCGCCGCAGCACAGTCGCGCTGGAGTGCTGGAAGGACAGGTCGAAGTACGGCGCCACCCCTGGCGTCGAGGCCATCACCTCGACCAGGCTGGGCCGCATCTCGGCCGGCTGCAGGTAGCTCACGCGCACCCGGTCCACGCCCTCGACGGACGCCAGCTCCGGGAGCAAGGTCTCGAGGAGACGGAGGTCACCGAGGTCCTTGCCGTACGACGTGGAGTTCTCGCTCACGAGGAACAGCTCGCGCACCCCCTGCTCGGCCAGCCACCGGGCCTCGGCCAGGACGTCTGACGGCCGCCGCGACACGAACGCCCCCCGGAATGTCGGGATGGCGCAGAACGTGCAGCGCCGGTCGCAGCCGGAGGCCAGCTTGAGCGGAGCGACCGGTCCGCCGTCGAGGCGACGGCGGACCGCACGCGGGCCCGAGGCCGGCCCGACAGCGTCCGGCAGATCGGGCTGGGTGTGACCGGGGACCGCCGACGTGGCGGCCGAGCGCTCCACCGGGCTGACCGGGAGCAGCCGGCGCCGGTCGCGCGGCACGTGCGGCACATGTGGGCGGCCCGCGACGATGTCGCTCAGCCGCTGGGAGATCTCCGGGTAGTCGTCGAAGCCGAGAACGGTTGCCTCCGGCAGCTCGGCGGCCAGCACCTCGCCGTACCGCTCGGCGAGGCAGCCCACCGCGACGACGGTGCGGCCGCCCTCGAGGTCTGCCGCAGCCAGCAGGGTGTCGATCGAGTCCTTCTTCGCCGACTCGACGAACCCACACGTGTTGACGAGGGCGACCTCGGCGTCGGCCGGCTCGGCCACCAGCTCCCACCCGTCGGCCGCGAGCCGGCCGGCCAGCTCCTCGGAGTCCACCTCGTTGCGCGCGCAGCCGAGGGTGACCAGGGCAACCCGGCGCGGAACGGCGGCAGACATGGGACGAGACTAGTCGCGCGGCGTGGCTCGCCCGGGCGCGAGCGCAACCGGTCAGCCGGCTGCGGGGTCCTGCGGGCCGAACTCCAAGTGCACGACCTGCCCGGACTTGCCGGGTGCGCCGACCTTGGTGCCGTTGACGGTCAGGCTCAGGGCACCGGCGTTGCCGATGACCAGCTTGACGCGGGACCGGTCACTGAACGTCCTGACGTCGCCGCCCACCATCAGCCCGGTGTAGAGCGAGTGGCCGGCCGCGTTGGTGACCTGCAACCAGCTGCGGTCGCTGGCCGCCACCGTCACCTGGACCTTCTTGGTCGCCTCGGCCACGACGCTCGGCGTCGGTGAGGCCGTCGACCCCGAGGACGGCTGCGACGTCTGGGAGCGGTGGCCGCCGGGCCGGTGCGACCCGGCCACCGGGTCCGGAGGGTTACCGCCGGTCGACTGGGTGATGAGCTGGGCCACGCCGTAGATCACGACGAGGACGAGCGCCGCGGCCATCGCGGCGCTCCAGTTGGGACCTGTGCGCTGGGTCCGGAACGCCTTCGCGCTCTCGTAGACATCGGTCGGGCGGGGCGACGGCGCAGGGGTCCGGGTCGCGTCGAACTCGGCCAGCAGCGGCGCCGGGTCGATGCCGATCGCGCCCGCGATGCTCCGGACGTGACCGCGCGCGTAGAAATCGCCCCCGCAGGGGGCGAAGTCGTCGCGCTCGATGGCCTCGACCAGGGTCCGGCGGATCCGGGTCGCCGCTGCGACCTCGACGACCGAGAGCCCGGCCGCCTCGCGAGCCTCGGTCAGCACCTGGCCGATGGACAACGCCGACCTCCCCTCGATTGGTGCGTCCGCAGGCACGCCGAAGACGCCAAAGCCGTGCATGCGGAGCCCTCAGTCTAGGCCCCTGATGAAGTCTCGACCAGATGCGGTCTCACCTGCAGTGATCACATTGCTGCAACAGGGCGAACCCGGTCTCGACCGGCTTCCCCGACGGTGCTTCCAGGACGGTGCCGACGCGGCCCGGCGTCGCGTCCGGAACCGGTCAGGCACCGCGCAGCGTCAGCAGCACGGCGTCCAGCTCGTCGGGCTTGATCAGCACGTCCCGGGCCTTGGAGCCCTCGCTCGGGCCGACGATCCCCCGGCTCTCCATCAGGTCCATCAGCCGGCCCGCCTTGGCGAAACCCACCCGCAGCTTGCGCTGCAGCATCGAGGTGGAGCCGAACTGGGTCGACACCACGAGCTCGGCCGCCTGGCAGAGCAGGTCGAGGTCGTCGCCGATGTCCTCGTCGATCTCACGCCTGCTCGCGGCGGCGACCGTCACGTCGTCGCGATAGGTGGGCTGCAGCTGCTCCTTGCAGTGCTTCACCACGGCGACCACCTCGGGCTCGGTCACCCAGGCGCCCTGCAGGCGCATGGGCTTGTTCGAGCCCATCGGCAGGAAGAGCGCATCTCCCTGTCCGACCAGCTTCTCGGCGCCGGGCTGGTCGAGCACCACCCGGCTGTCGGTGAGGCTGGAGGTGGCGAACGCCAGCCGGGACGGCACGTTGGCCTTGATCAGCCCGGTCACGACGTCCACGGACGGCCGCTGGGTGGCCAGGACGAGGTGGATGCCGGCTGCCCGCGCGAGCTGGGTGATCCGCACGATCGAGTCCTCGACGTCGCGCGGCGCGATCATCATCAGGTCGGCGAGCTCGTCGACGATGACGAGCAGGTAGGGATAGGGCACCAGCGTGCGCTCGCTGCCGGGCGGGGCGACAAGCGCACCGGAGCGCACGGCGTTGTTGAAGTCGTCGAGGTGCCGGTAGCCGAACGCCGCCAGGTCGTCGTAGCGCAGGTCCATCTCGCGGACGACCCACTGCAGCGCCTCCGCCGCCTTCTTCGGGCTGGTGATGATGGGCGTGATCAGGTGCGGGATCCCCTCGTACGCCGTGAGCTCGACCCGCTTCGGGTCGACCAGCACCATGCGCACCTCGTCGGGGGTGGCCCGGATCATCACCGAGGTGATCAGCGAGTTGATGCAGCTGGACTTGCCGGAACCGGTCGCGCCGGCCACCAGCAGGTGCGGCATCTTGGCCAGGTTGGCCACCACGAAGCCGCCCTCGACGTCCTTGCCGAGGCCCACG
>JAVEDG010000346.1 GCA_030841245.1 Actinomycetota bacterium | reverse complement strand
CGCCGTGCTGCCGAGACGGTCGTGCGCCGCCATGGCGGGCCGGACGCTACTGCACGCGGCGGTTTCGGTCCAGACCTGAATCCGAGCTGCTGCGCGGAACCACGCGCTCGTGGCTAGGGTCCGGGAGCACTAGGGTCCGCTGCAGGCCCGCACGAGAACCGAGGACCAGCGATGACACAACCCGCGCCCGCCCTGACGGTCGAGGAGCTTCGCGCCCGGGTGAGCGAGGGCGACATCGACACCGTGGTCGTCGCATTTCCGGACATGCAGGGCAGGCTCCAGGGCAAGCGAATGCATGCGCAGTTCTTCCTGGACACCGTGCTCGAGCACGGCACCGAGGCCTGCAACTACCTGCTCGCGGTCGACGTGGACATGAACACCGTCGAGGGCTACGCGATCAGCTCCTGGGCGCGCGGGTACGGCGACTTCGAGATGGGGCTCGACCTGTCGACGCTGCGGCCGCTGCCCTGGCTGCCGGGCAGCGCCCTGGTGATGAGCGACCTGAGCTGGCTGGGCGGCGACCACGAGCCCGTGGCCGAGAGCCCGCGGCAGATCCTGCGCCGCCAGGTCGAACGCGCCGCCGAGCACGGCCATGTCGCGCTGGCGGGGACGGAGCTGGAGTTCATGGTGTTCGAGGACACCTTCGAGCAGGCCTGGTCCTCGGCGTACCGGGGTCTGACCCCCGCGAACCAGTACAACGTCGACTACTCGCTGGTCGGGACGAGCCGGATCGAGCCGCTGCTGCGTGACATCCGCAACGGGATGTACCGCGCTGGGCTGGTCGTCGAGTCGGCCAAGGGCGAGTGCAACCTGGGCCAGCACGAGATCGCGTTCAAGTACGACGAGGTGCTCGCCACCGCCGACAAGCACTCGCTCTACAAGACGGGCGCGAAGGAGATCGCTGCCCAACACGGCAAGGCGATCTCCTTCATGGCCAAGTTCGACGAGCGCGAAGGCAACTCCTGCCACATCCACATGAGCCTGCGCGGCTCCGACGGACGGATCGTCTTCGACGAAGGGGACGGCGCCACCCCGCTTTTCGAGCACTTCCTGGCGGGCATCCAGGCCACGTTGCGCGAGCTGACCCTGTGCTACGCGCCGAACATCAACTCGTACAAGCGGTTCCAACCCGGCACCTTCGCGCCGACCGCAACGGCCTGGGGGCACGACAACCGCACCTGCGCCCTGCGCGTCGTGGGCCACGGGCCCGGGCTGCGCCTGGAGAACCGGGTCCCGGGTGGTGACGTGAACCCGTACCTGGCGATCGCTGCCATGCTCGGCAGCGGGCTGCGCGGCATCGACCTCGAGCTGCCGCTCGAGCCGGCCTTCACCGGCAACGCGTACCTGTCCGACCACGCCCATGTGCCGAGCACGCTTCGCGAGGCCCGCGACCTGTTCAGCGGCTCCGCAGTCGCGCGGGAGATCTTCGGTGACTCGGTCGTCGACCACTACACCAACTGCGCCGACGTCGAGCTGGCCGCGTTCGAGGCTGCGGTGACCGACTGGGAGCGGTTCCGGTCGTTCGAGAGGATGTGACGTGACCGAGATCGCCCACGAGATCGTCGACCCGGCGACCGAGGACCACGTCGCCACCGTCCGACTGACCTCGGCGGAGGAGGCCGACGCGGCCATCACCCGCGCCGACCGCGCGTTCGACTCGTGGCGCCGGGTCGCGCCGGCCGACCGCGGTCGGCTGCTGCGCCGGTTCGCCGCCGCCGTGGACGGTGCGGGCGAGGAGCTCGCCCGGCTCGAGGTGCGCAACTCGGGGCACACCGTCTCGAACGCCCGCTGGGAGGCAGGCAACGTCCGCGACGTGCTCGACTACTACTCGGCCGCGCCGGAACGGCTGTTCGGCCGCCAGATTCCGGTCGCGGGCGGCATCGACATGACGTTCAAGGAGCCGCTCGGCGTCGTCGGGGTCATCGTGCCGTGGAACTTTCCGATGCCGATCGCCGGATGGGGGTTCGCCCCGGCCCTCGCCGCCGGCAACACGGTGGTGCTGAAGCCGGCCGAGATCACACCGATGACGGCGATACGGATCGGTGAGCTCGCGCTCGAGGCGGGTCTCCCGACGGACGTGCTGACCGTGCTGCCGGGCAAGGGCACGGTCGTGGGCGACCGGTTCGTCATGCACCCCGCCGTACGCAAGATCGTGTTCACCGGCTCGACCGAGGTGGGCACGCAGATCATGGCGCGCGCGGCCGGGCGGGTGAAGCGGGTGACCCTCGAGCTCGGCGGCAAGAGCGCGAACATCGTCTTCGCGGACGCGGACGTCGAGAAGGCGGCCGCGGCCGCGCCGTACGGCGTGTTCGACAACGCGGGCCAGGACTGCTGCGCCCGCAGCCGCATCCTGGTCGAGCGCAGCATCCATGACCGCTTTCTCGAGCTGCTCGAGCCGGCCGTGGCGGGCGTCAAGGTCAAGTCGCCAGGGGATGACGACGCCGAGATGGGCCCGCTGGTCACCGCCGCACACCGCGAGCGGGTCGCGGCCTACGTCGACGACTCGGTCGAGGTGGCGTTCCGCGGCTCGGCCCCTGCCGGGCCGGGCTGGTGGTACCCCCCGACCGTCGTGCTCCCCCGCAGTGCCGAGGACCGCGTCTGGCGCGAGGAGGTGTTCGGACCCGTCGTGGCGGTCATGCCGTTCGACGACGAGACCGACGCGATCCGGATGGCCAACGACACGGAGTACGGCCTTTCCGGCTCGATCTGGACCCGCGACGTGGCACGGGCCCTGCGGGTGGCTCGCGGCGTCGAGACCGGCAACCTGTCGGTCAACTCGCACTCGTCGGTGCGCTACTCGACGCCGTTCGGTGGTTTCAAGCAGTCCGGCCTGGGGCGGGAGCTCGGACCGGACGCCCTCGACTCGTTCACCGATGTCAAGAACGTCTTCATCAGCACGGAGGACTGAGGTGGCTGGACGCCTGCAGGACCGAGTCGCGATCGTGACCGGCGGTGTCGGTGGCATCGGCACGGCGACCGTGCGCCGGTTCGCCGAGGAGGGCGCAAAGGTCGTCGTCGCGGACCTCGCCGACGAGGCCGGTCGCGCGCTCGCCGATGAGGTGGCGGGGAGCTACGTCCGCTGCGACGTCACCGACTCCGAGCAGGTCGGCGCCCTTGTGGAGACGGCGGTCTCGGCGCACGGCACCGTCGACATCGCGTTCAACAATGCCGGGATCTCACCGCCCGACGACGACTCGATCCTCGACACTGGTCTCGAGGCCTGGCGACGGGTGCAGGAGGTCAACCTCACCAGCGTCTACCTCTGCTGCAAGGCCGTGCTGCCCGTGATGCGCGAGCACGGCCGCGGGTCGATCATCAACACCGCGTCGTTCGTCGCGGTGATGGGTGCGGCCACGTCGCAGATCTCCTACACCGCCTCCAAGGGCGGGGTGCTCGCGATGAGCCGCGAGCTCGGCGTGCAGTTCGCCCGTGACGGTATCCGGGTCAACGCCCTGTGCCCCGGCCCCGTCGACACACCGCTGCTGCGCGAGCTCTTCGCCAAGGACCCGGAGCGCGCCGCACGGCGGCTGGTGCACATCCCGATCGGCCGGTTCGCCCGTGCGGAGGAGATCGCGAACGCGGCGCTGTTCCTGGCCAGCGACGAGTCGAGCTTCGTCACCGCCTCGACGTTCCTGGTCGACGGCGGCATCAGCGGTGCCTACGTCACGCCGCTCTAGACTGAATCGCCTCGTCGTACCGACCGCCGGAGCGTTAGCGTCTCCGACGTGAACGACTATCGCAGCCTCAACCGCGCCAGCTGGGACGAGCGCGCTCCGGCTCATGCAGCCTCGCCGGACTACGCACTGGACCGGTTCCGGGCCGACCCGTCTTTTTTGTCCGACGTGGTGCGTTTCGACCTTCCCCTGCTCGGGTCGGTCACTGGGCTGCGGGGCGTGCACCTGCAGTGCCACATCGGCACCGACACGCTCTCGCTCTCGCGACTGGGCGCAAGCATGACGGGCCTGGACTTCAGCCCGGCGGCCGTCGAGCAGGCGCGGGCGCTCGTGGCGTCCACCGGCGAGGACGTCACATTCATCGAGGCGGACGTCTACGACGCCGCCGACGTGCTGCGGGAAGATGCGTTCGACCTGGTCTTCACCGGCATCGGGGCGTTGTGTTGGCTGCCCGACGTACGACGGTGGGCGTCGGTCGTGCGCCGACTCCTGGCTCCCGGCGGCCGGTTGTTCATCCGCGAGGGACACCCGATGCTCTGGTCGCTCGCCGACCCGAGGCCGGACGGGCTGTTGGTGGTCGAGCATCCGTACTTCGAGCGGGCGGAGCCGTTGGTCTGGGACGAGGGCGGCACCTACGTCGAGACCGATGTCGTGTTCGAGCACAACCTCACGCACCAGTGGAACCACGGGCTCGCAGAGATCGTCACGGCGCTGCTCGACGTGGGCCTGAGCCTCACCGGGCTGGTCGAGCACGACAGCGTGCCGTGGCTGGCCCTCCCGGGTCTGATGGAACAGGTGCCTGGTGGCGAATGGCGGTTGGCGGACCGCCCGTGGCGGTTGCCGCACAGCTACACGTTGCAGGCAGTCCGGCCCGCGACGCCCGCGACGCCCTGACGGCGAAGAAGGTCAGCCGAGCTCGTCGACGAGCCGGCGTACCGCCTCCGCAACCAGCGTCGGGTGCTCCATCTGGGACACGTGGCCGCTGTCGGGCAGCAGCAGCAGTCGTGACCCCGCGAACGTCCGCGCGGCTCGTGCAGCTGTGCGTGGGTCCACAAGCCGGTCCCGGAGCCCGTACACCAGCAGGGTCGGCGCAGTGACCCGGGCTGCCACCTGCCACAGCGACGCGGGCCCGCGACGGAAGTACGCCGAGAGCAGCGCACGCAGCGACCGCAGCATCGCCTCGCCCTCATGGCCCAGGCGAGCCCGCCGGGCCGCCTCGGTGATCGCCTCGGCATACCGCTCCGGACGGACCCGGGAGGGGTCGGCGAAGCACAGGGAGATGGTCCCCCGGACCCGCTGCTCGACGGGGTAGCGGTCCAGCCGCGACATCAGCCGAGCCCCGACCCAGGGCACCGCGAGCGCGGGCAGGTGGGCGTTGCTCGCCCGCGGCCGCATCACGGGCAGCGCCGGCGAGACAAGGGTCAGCGTGCGCACCAGGTCCGGTCGGGTGGCGGCGACCAGGGTCGAGACGGTGCCACCAAGGGAGTTTCCGACCAGGTGAACCCGACCGCGACCGGTTCGCTCGACCAGACTCACGACGGCCCGGGCGTGGGCCTCCAACGAGTAGTCGCCGGCTGGCGGCGGCGGGGACCAGCCGAACCCCGGCAGGTCGAGAGCGGCCCCCTCGAGCCGGTCCCGCAACAGGGCCATCAGGTCGGTCCAGTTCGTCGCGGAACCGCCCAGTCCATGGACGAAGACCGCAGGCTCCGCCCCGTCGCCGGCCGGCGCACGGCGTACGAAGAGCTCACCGGCGCCCACCTCGACGAGCTCGCCGGGCCATGGCGGGATCGGCTCGCTCGCCGCGGCCACGCCGGACGGCGCGGACGAGGTCATGCCCCGATCATCGTCTCGATCCGCCGGTTGACCGCAGCCAGGGTCGCCCGGATCACTGCCTGTCGCATGTCCTCGCGGACGACCGACGCGCCCGAGAGCCGCTCGCTGCCGCGCTCGGTGACCAGGGTCAGGACGACGAGGGCCGTCCGCTCGCCCGCCGCCGAGGCGATCTCGACGTGCTCGACCTCGAAACGGACACGCCCGCCGAGGACCGACTCGACGGCGTGCAGGGTGGCGGTCGCGACGGACCGGTGCACACCCGTCGTCGTCGCCGCCCCGTCGGACTCACCGGAGTAGTCGCGGCCCTCGAGACGCAGGGTCACCGTGACCACGACGCCGAGACCTGCCGACACGAGCTGGACCCGCTGGATCGCCAGCCGTCCGGGTGCCGCCACCCGCACGTCGGGGAGCTCCCGGACCGGCTCGGGAGCCGGTGCCGGCATGGCTGCGGCCGCGGGCGCGTTCGTCGCCCCGTTGGGCACCACCGGTGTCGGCTCGGCCGGCCGCGCGGGCGCCGACTCCTCGAGGACGCGCACCCGGTCGGCGTCGACGGCCAGACCGAAGCGGCTCCGGAGCAGCCGGTTGACCGCCGTGGCCACAGCCACCTCGTCGGCGCCCGGGTCGAGCTGCAGGCGCAGCGTGCCGGGATCGGGACCCTCGCCCTCGACAGCGGCGTCCGCCACACCGTCGAGCGCGAGCAGGGCCGTGACGAGCTCGCGGTGCTCGCTGACGGTCACCCGGGCATTCTCGCAACCCGCAGCCCGGTCCGGGGGCTGGCTCGCCGCGATTCTCGTTAGGCTTCACGCTCCGGGGACTCATCAGGCGCTGCCGGCCGGGAGGAGCGACGATGACCGAGCGCTCGTTCGAGGCGTCCGAGGACGACGCCGCGGAGCAGCAGGCCGATGTCGTCGAGCACGAGGACGAGCTGGCCGGGACCGACGGCTCCGACGAGGTGGACCCGGCCGACCGCGCCGAGCAGGAGCGGGTGGTCGAGGCCGACGACGACGAGTACCGCTGACTCTGCGCCGCGTCCCCCGGTTACCCGTGGGTAGGCTCTGAGGGTGCCAGGTCGATCACAGACGAGGACGCGCAGCGTGCGCCTGCCTCGGTCCGCCCGCCGCAGCCAGCTCCTGGGCGCCGCCCAGGAGGTCTTCGTCGCGCAGGGCTACCACGCCGCGGCGATGGACGACATCGCCGAGCGTGCCGGGGTCAGCAAGCCGGTGCTCTACCAGCACTTCCCCGGCAAGTTCGAGCTCTACCTGGCGCTGCTCGACCAGCACGCCGACGCGATGGTGGGCGCCGTTCGCGAGGCCCTTGCCTCGACATCGGACAACAAGGCGCGGGTGGCGGCGACCATCGCGGCGTACTTCCGCTTCGTCGACGAGGACGGCGGAGCCTTCCGGCTCGTCTTCGAGTCCGACCTCACCAACCAGCAGGCCGTCCGCGACCGGGTCGAGGGCGTGACCCAGCTGTGCGCCGACGCGATCAGCGGGGTGATCCGCGAGGACGCCGGCCTGCCCGAGGCCGAGGCCGAGCTGCTGGCCGTGGGCCTGGTCGGCATGGCGCAGGTGGCCGCCCGCTACTGGCTGTCCACCGACGGCTCGATCCCCCGTGACGCGGCGGCGCGGCTGCTGGCCTCGCTGTCCTGGCGCGGACTCGGGGCCTTCCCCCGCGCCGGGGAGCCGCACTGATTTTGCGGTCACCGACTAGCCTGAGGCCGGTCGCGTCCCGCGCGCTCACCCGCCCAACCCGGAGGTCCCCGTGGAGGTCAAGATCGGCGTCCAGCACGCCGCCCGCGAGCTGGTCGTCGAGAGCCCACAGGAGGCCGACGACATCGCCAAGGCGGTCGCTGCAGCGCTGGGCAAGGGAGAGGGCCTCCTGTCCCTGACGGACGAGAGCGGCCGGACCGTCATCGTGCCCACCGACAAGCTCGCGTACGTCGAGATCGGCCCGCCCGAGACGCGGCGGGTCGGCTTCGGGGCGATGTAGGTCGGGCGAGCACCGGCGCGACCCGGCTCAGGCGGACAGGCCGAGCGCTGCCATCCGTTTGGTGTGGTTCTCGGTGAGGCGGGCGAACATCCGACCGACCTCGGCCAGGTCGGCTCCGGAGCGGTTCACACCGCCGACCAGCAGCGACGCCAGGGCGTCGCGCTCGGCCGCCACCCGTTGGGCCTGGCTCAGCGCCTCCCCCACCAGGCGACGGCCCCAGAGCGCCAGCCGCCCGGCCAGCTTGGGGTCGGCCGCGATGGCGCCCCGCACCCGGTCGACCGCGAACTCCGAGTGGCCGGTGTCCTCCAGCACGGTCAGCACGAGCGCGCGCGAGGACTCGTCGAGGTAGGCCGAGACCTCGCGGTAGAAGTCCTCGGCGATCCCGTCCCCGACGTAGGCCTTGACCAACCCCTCGAGCCAGTCGGCCGGGGACGTGCGCTCGTGGAAGCCCTCGAGCGCCTCGGTGAACGGGGCCATCGCCTCCTCGGGCACGGCTCCGAGCGAGGTCAGCCGGGTCCGCAGCAGCGCGAAATGGTTGTACTCGGCCACCGCCATCGCGGCCAGCGCCGCCTTGTCGGCGATCGTCGGAGCAAAAGCCGCATCGTCGGCGAGACGCTCGAAAGCGGTCAGCTCGCCGTAGGCCAGGGCACCGAGCAGGTCGATGACCGCCTCGCGGTACTGCTCGTCGGCCATCGGGTCCACGCTGGTCTCGGGTCCCGTGGGTTCCGTCACGCCGGGCAGCCTAACCAGTCACCAGGCGCCGGACCGGTAGGCTCGGGCCCGTCGAAACGGATGCCCGGTCGGAGGACGATCGGCTCCGACCATCGGCTCGGCCCCTGTGCGGCCCGCCTGAGCGTGACCATCCTGGCGCGCGGCCCCCGGACCCGAGCCCGCGCCCCGCGAGGCGCGCCGTGAGAAGGGCACCGTCGGTGAACAACGCCACCTTTGCCGACCTCGGGGTCATCGCCCCCACGGTCGAGGCACTCGAAGCGGTCGGCATCACCCACCCGTTTCCCATCCAGTCACTCACCCTGCCGGTCGCCCTGCACGGTCACGACATCATCGGCCAGGCCAAGACCGGCACCGGAAAGACGCTGGGCTTCGGCATCCCCCTGCTGCAGCGCGTCGTCGTGGAGGGCGAGACCCACGGGGACCCGGCCCTGCCCCCGCCCGCGGCCGGCAAGCCGCAGGCGCTGGTGGTCGTCCCCACCCGCGAGCTGTGCGTCCAGGTCAGCAGCGACCTGGAGAAGGCTGCCGCCCGCCGGGCGGTGCGGGTCCTGTCCATCTACGGCGGTCGGGCCTACGAACCGCAGGTCGAGTCGCTCAAGAAGGGCGTCGAGGTCGTCGTCGGTACGCCGGGCCGGCTGATAGACCTGGCCCAGCAGGGCCTGCTCGACCTCGGCCACGTCCGCACGCTGGTCCTCGACGAGGCCGACGAGATGCTCGACCTGGGCTTCCTCCCCGACGTCGAGAAGATCGTGCGGCAGGTGCCCGCAGGTCGCCAGACGATGCTGTTCTCGGCGACCATGCCGGGCGCGATCATCACCCTGGCCCGCGCGTACATGCACCACCCGACCCACATCCGCGCCGTCGACCCGGACGACGACGGCCACACCGTCAAGGCGGTCGAGCAGCACGTCTTCCGGGCGCACGCCATGGACAAGGTGGAGATGCTCGCGCGCATCCTGCAGTCCGACGGACGCGGGCTCACCCTCGTGTTCTGCCGCACCAAGCGCACCGCGGCCAAGGTCGCGGACGACCTGCGGGACCGTGGTTTCGCCTCGGGCGCCGTCCACGGCGACCACGGACAGGGTGCACGCGAGCAGGCGCTGCGCGCGTTCCGCAACGGCAAGGTCGACGTCCTGGTGGCGACCGACGTGGCGGCTCGCGGCATCGACGTGCAGGACATCACCCACGTCATCAACTTCCAGTGTCCCGAGGACGAGAAGACCTACCTGCACCGCATCGGGCGTACGGCGCGGGCCGGCGCGTCGGGCACGGCCATCACGTTCGTGGACTGGGACGACATGCCCCGCTGGGCGCTGATCGACAAGGCGCTCGACCTCGGCTTCGGCATCCCCGAGGAGACCTACTCCACGTCCGAGCACCTCTACGAGGAGCTGGAGATCCCCAAGGACGTGACCGGCGTGCTGCCCCGGGCCAAGCGCACCCGGGCCGGCCTCGAGGCAGAGGAGGTCGAGGACCTCGGCGAGACCGGGCGCCACCGCGTGACCGACCGCCCGGCGGGTCGCGGCGACAGGGACCGCGGTCACGGACGCGAGGAAGGCGGGCGGTCTCGTGGCGGTCCGCGGCACAGCGCCGAGTCCGGCCCCGACGAGCCGGCTCGACCCCGGCGGCCCCGCAACCGGCGCCGCACTCGTGGCGGCGTCGGGGCGGACCAACCGGCCCAGGCCGCCGATCAGCCGGCTCGTCCGGCCGCCGGCTCGGGGACCGCGGCGGACGCGGGTGGGCCGGACGCGCCCCGTCGCCGCCGCAGCCGTGGTGGACGTCGCCGCACGGGAGGCGACAGCGCCAGCGACCAGCCGGGCACACCGGCGGAGTGACCCCGCTGCTCAGAGCTGCAGACCGAGACGCACCCAGGTGCGCTTGCCGCAGGTCGGGCACCGCATGTACGACGGGTGCCCGCGCCGCAGGAATGGCAGGTGGACCGACGGCAGCGCCAGCCGCAGCAGCGACTGCGGCGTCACCACGCTGGTCTGTCCGCACGACGAGCAGGACACCGTCACCGCACCCAACGGCGGTGCTTGTCTGGACACGCTGAACAGGGAACGTCGGCCCTGCGGGTCGACCGGGCGGTCGACGGTCGCCTCGGTCACCTTGGGCACCACGCGGCGCCGTCGCAGCCGGTCGAACCCGGGGTCGCTCATGCGAACAGCCCCGCGGCGAGCTCGCGGTAGGCCTCGGCGCCACGGTGCCGACGCGCGGTCACCAGGACCGAGCGTCCCGCCGCGGGAGCCTCGGCGAACCGCACCGACTTGGGGATCGGCGGATCGAGGACGGGCAGACCGTAGCGGTCCGCGACATCGCCGAGCACGGCGCGGGAGTGGCTGGTGCGCGAGTCGAACATCGTCGGCAGCACCCCCAGGACTCTCAGCCCCGGGTTGAGGATGCGCTGGACGTCGTGGACGGTGTCGAGCAGCTGCCCCACACCGCGGTGCGAGAGCATCTCGCACTGCAGCGGGACGATCAGCTCGTCGGCCGCGGTCAACGCGTTGAGCGTGAGAACACCGAGCGAGGGCGAGCAGTCGAGCAGGATCACCTCGTACGCCGCGGAGACCTCCTCCAGCGCCGTACGCAGCACGAACTCGCGACCCGGGCGGGACATCAGCTGAGCCTCCGCGCCGGCCAGCTCGATCGTCGAGGGCAGCAGGTCGACACCGTCCTCGGTGGGCGTGATGGCCATGGCCGCACCGACTCGCCCGAGCAGGACGTCGTGGATGCTGAGCTCGACAGAGTCGGGGTCCAGACCCAGCGAGAAGGTGAGGCAGGCCTGCGCGTCGAGGTCGACCAGCAGCACCTTGCGTCCCTGCTCGGCCAGGGCGGCGCCCAGCGAGGCGACGGTCGTGGTCTTGGCCACGCCGCCCTTCTGGTTCGCGACCGCGATGATCCGGCTCATCGGCCCATTGTGCCCGTAGCGTCCCCGTCAGAGGGAACCCCAGGGTCAGGGCATGAGATCGGGTGGGCGGTAGCGTGGCGACCCGTGAGCACGCCACCGACGCTCGCGCACCCCGCCGGTGTCCGCGCCCGCCGCCTGCCCACTCCACGGGGTGAGCTGGCCGCGCTCGAGTGCTCAAGCGACGGGGCTCCGGCCACGCCGGTCCTCCTGGTCCCCGGGTTCACCGGCTCCAAGGAAGACTTCATCGCCTTGCTCGCACCCATCGCACAAGCCGGGCACCCGGTCGTGTCGATCGACCAGCGTGGGCAGTACGAGAGCGCGGGCGGGGACGACGCCACCGGCTACGAGGTGAAGTCGCTGGCCGAGGACGTGCTGTCGGTGGCCGAGCAGCTGGGCCGGCCGATCCACCTGGTGGGGCACAGCTTCGGCGGCATCGTGTCACGAGCCGCTGCGCTCGCCGACCCGTCCGCGTTCCGCAGCCTGACCCTGCTCGACTCGGGCCCCGCCGGCGTACCGGAGCCCAGCGCCGGCGCCGCTCGTCTGCTGCTGCAGGCCTTGGCGGGCCTGGACCTGCCCACGATCTGGTCCTTCGCCCGGGCGCGCGAGCTGGAGGCGGGCCGACGCAACGGGACGCCACCGCCCGCGCCCGAGATCGAGGAGTTCCTGCGCAACCGGTTCGTCGCGAACCACCCGGTCGCGCTGGCCCGTTACGGCGAGGCCCTCATCAGCGCCGTCGACCAGGTGGACGAGCTGGCCGCGACCCGGATCCCGGTGCTGGTGGCCTACGGCACGGACGACGACGCATGGCCGCCGGCGCTGCAGTCCGAGATGGCGCGGCGGCTCGGTGCGGCCGTCGTGGCTCTCGAGGGCGCAGGCCACTCACCGGCGGCGACCCACCCCGAGGCGACCGTCGATGCCCTGGTCCGGTTCTGGTCAGACCTCGCCGCGAGCTGAGGCGGCAGGGTGGAGCTGCGGGCCGATCTGGCCACGGACCCGGTCGAGGTGGGTCGGGCGCGGTCGCTGGTCGCGGCGAGGCTGCTCGACCTCGGCGTGGGTGACGAGGTCGTCGAGGTCATCGTTCTGCTCGTCAGCGAGCTCGTCACGAACGCGGTCCGGCACGCCCACGCTCCGATCCGGCTGACCCTGATGACGACTGCCGACGACGTGCGCGTCGAGGTCGTCGACGGAGACGCCTCCCGGATCCCCGTGCTGCAGGAGACCGGCCTCGACCAGCCCGGTGGTCGGGGCCTGCGCCTGGTCGACGTGCTCGCTCGATCCTGGGGCGTGTCCCCCGACGATGCCGGCAAGTGCGTGTGGTTCGAGGTGGCGCGCAGCGCATCTGCCCGCTGAAGCGTCGGTCGCGCAGGCCGCGGTTCGACCGCACAGCTGGCTCGACCGACGTGCCGGTCGTCTCATGCCTCGTGCACGAACGCGGTGACGGCGTCGGCGACCAGCTGCACGGCGATCGCCGACAGAAGCAAGCCGGCGATCCGCGTGACGAGAGTGACCCCGCTCTCCCTGATGACCCTGATGATCACCACCGAGAAGCGCATGAACAGCAAGAGCACCAAGTGGACGGCCACGATCCCCTGCGCGAGCGCCACCGCCATCCCCATGTCGTCGACCCGCCGGACGAACACGATGGTCGCCACGATCGCACCGGGGCCGGCGAGCAGCGGGGTCCCGAGCGGCACCAACGCGACGTTGACGTTGCCCGACTTCGCGGGCTCGTCGGACTTCCCGGTGAGGAGCTCGAGCGCCACGAGCAGCAGGAGCAGGCCGCCGGCCGCCTGCAGGGCAGGCACGGTGATGCCGAGGTAGTTGAGGATCGACTGGCCGAAGAGCGCGAAGACCGTGATGACGAAGAAGGCCACCACCACGGCCTGCCAGGCCAGGCGCTTGCGCATCCCAGGGGTCCGCCCGCTGGTCAGGCTGAGGAACAGCGGGATGGTGCCCGGCGGGTCCATGATGACGAACAAGGTGACGAAGACCTCGACGAAGAACTTGAGGTCGGAGATCCCGTGCGGGCCGGCGCCGGTCATGTCGCGGCGTCGCAGACGTGACGTCGGTGACGTCGGTCGACAGGTGTGGTCATGCGCGGACGAGAGGGGCCCCCGTGCCCTGCTCGAGCAGCGCTTCGAGCGCCCCGGGATCGGTGGTGTTCTCGCCGAGCAGGTTGGGCTTGCTGCCGGCGCCGTGGTAGTCGCTGGCACCCGTGACCACGAGGTCGAGCTCCTTGGCGAGGCCGCGCAACCGCTCGCGCGCCTCCGGCGGGTTGTCGCGATGGTCGACCTCGAGACCAGCCAGCCCGGCGCCGGCGAGCCGCTCGATGACGTCCTCGCCTACGGTGCGCCCGCGGTGCGAGGCGGCGGGATGTGCGAGGACGGGAACACCGCCCGCCGCCCGGACCAGCTGCACTGCGGCGACCGGGTCGACGTAGTAGTGGTCGACGAAGAACGGCCCGTCGTTGTGCAGCAGGTCGGTGAATGCAGCATTGCGGTCGGGCACGACGCCCAGCGCCACCAGGGTGTCGGCGATGTGCGGCCGGCCGACCGTGGCGCCAGGCTCCAGCTGCTCGAGCACGAGCTCCCAGGTGATGGGATGGCCGGCAGCGGCCAGCTTTGCGACGATGGCCTGGGCCCGCGGGATCCGGTCGTCGAACGCCTTGCTCATCTCCTCGGCCAGGCCCTCGTGCCGCGGGTCGACCAGGTAGCCGAGCAGGTGCAGGCTCACGCCGTCGACCGCGCACGAGATCTCCGTGCCACGCACCAGGCCGAGCCCGGGGGGCAGGGCGCCGGCCGCCTCGTCCCACCCCGCCAACGTGTCGTGGTCGGTGATGGCCAGGACGTCGAGCCCGGCGGCCGCGGCGTTGCCCACCAGCTCGGCCGGCGTGTCGGTGCCGTCCGAGCGTGAGCTGTGGGTGTGCAGGTCGATGAGCACCCGCACACCCTACGGGTGGGCGCGAACGTGACCGGTCAGCCGGCCAGACGCGGGGACAGTGCCCCGAATGGGACGTCGATGTCGTGACCGGCGTCGCGGACGTCGGTCAGCACGAACTCGTCGATGAGCAGGAAACCGGCGCTCTCCGGCCAGAGGACGGCCCACAGCCACAGGCCCAACGCTTCCCCGACGTAAGCCGCGCGGTCCGAGGCGCTGGCGACCGCCCACATCGCGGTCGGGTGGCCAGCGGCGTGGACCTTGGCGTCGGCCGGGCGGCCCGGGCTCATCTCGCTGCCCGGATCGGGTCCCTCGAGCCCCGCGAACCGAGCCCCGAGCCCGACACCCGGCTCCTCGGCCACCACGACGAGCTCACCGACGCCGCCCAACGGGGCGGGACCGGTGCAGGCCATGGCCGTCGCCCGGGCTCCGGAACGCTCGTCGCCTGCCTGGGCTATGCCCGTGACCAGCCAGCCGCGCGGTAGTGGCCACGGCAGCCAGACCGGGACGTTGGAGTGCCCGGCAACTGCAGCGAGCACGTCCGCGGTGGGCTGCACCACGGGCTGCAGCGGCGGCACGGCTCCGTGCCGGTCGCAGGCCCACTGGCTCGACCACAGCCCCGGGGCTTGCAGCTCGTGGCCGCATCGCGGACAACTCGGGCCGGCCCTCATGGCGAAACGGTCCCGCCCACTGGTGACGGCGTCAAGCCTGGCCCGGTCCCACGGCTCCTACGGCCCTGCCGTTGGACCGGCCGCGCATCGCAGGGCACATCGCGGGGCTCCCCGTCACGGGTCCGAGGACGCACCGCACTGCAGAGTCGACAGCTGAGCTTCCGTGTCCCACTGCCGGCCGAACGCGGCGTAGACCGCGGCGTTGTCGTCGCGGTACTCCGGGCTCGCTTCCTCGACGCTCAGCCTCAGCACCTGGTTGTCGTTGAGGTGCAACGAGAACGCCGCCAGCCCCTCGGATCCGCTCCAGACCACACGCTCCGGGGTCTGGTCCCCGACGCGCAGCGCATCCACCATGATCGACTTGTCGTGCATCAGCGGCAGGCAGCGCACCGCGTCGACGCCCAGCACGCTGCGGACGTAGTTGATGTGAGTGCGCTTGTTCGGTATCTGGGAGAGCACGCTCACGTGGCAGCCGGCGTCCTGCAGTCGCTTGAGCGCCTGCACCACCGCAGAGCGCCCCCTCGAGATGAAGCTGTGCGCCACACGCACCGTGACGTGGTCCGGTTGGTTGACCGGGTCGCAGGTGTAGCGGTCCAGGGCGTCTGCAACAGCGTCACCGACGCCGTGCGGCGTGAAGGACATACCGAGACCGCGGCCGCTGGAACCGGGGAACTCCTCTTGCCAGACGTCCTGCCAGACGTCGTCGACCTTCTGGACCCCGTAGCGCTGGGGCGAGAGCCCGCGTCGAACGAGCTTGGTGTTCCAGGTCCCGCAGCCACCTGGCTGCGCGCACGCCGCCATGCTGTCCCACCGGGTCCGCAGCGCCTTGGTGATGGCCGGGTCGCCGTAGACGACCATCGAGCTCTGCCAGTGGTACTGCAGCTGCGCCTCGCTCCAGTTCGCGGAGGACGTCCACGTGACCGGGGTGACCCGGCTGCTCCACCTCGTGTCGCTCACGGTGACGAACTTGTCGTGCTCGACACCCAGCGTGCGGACGCCGCGACAGCCGGTGGAGCACAGGACGACGTTCGCGAAGGACCTCAGGTAGGAGAGCGTCGGCAGCATCGCTGACCCTCTGCGATAGAGCCGTCGCTCGAGGAGGATGCGGACGTGGACGCCACGGAACCGGTGGACCCGCTGCAGCGCCGTGAGGATCTTGTAGCTGTCCGCACCGCGTTTGTCACGCCTGATGTAGTACATGGCGATCGAGATGGTCGAGTGGTTCGCCGCCGCACAGAACAACCCCATCAGGCGCCGCGTCATGGACGACGTCCGCGCTGTCGGCTCGACCTTGGAGAACCAGGCCGCGACGCTGTGGTCGGGAGCCGCAGAGGCGCGGCACGCAAGGACGGTGACGCGCACGGCAGCTGACTCGCCCCGTCCGCGCAGCGAGTCCGCGGGACGGACGACGCGGAAGGTCCGGGTGCCGACCGGCAGGGTCAGCTCGAAGCGGTACCGGTCGTCCCCGTCGACCCTGCTCCTCGCGACCTGCGACCAGCTGCCGCCGAGATATCGCTGGAGGACCACGACCGCGCCGGTGGGTGCGGGGCTCGCCCGCCCGCTGAGGACCACGTGCTGGTCCTGCAGCAGGTAGCGGGGCGCGGACAGGGTCACCTTGACCGCCGTCCTCGCCCCTGCGGTGGCCGGGCCGGCCACCACCACGGTCGCTGCGACGGCAAGGGCCGAGACGAGCACCAGACCCGTCCGCCACCCATGACGACGCGCGAGCACGTTCACCGCCCGATCCCCCCGTGGCCCAGCCATGTGGCAGTCCGCCACCGGCTCCCTTGCCATCGGCCGGTCCCGGCGGAAACACAAGTGCGGAGCCGGTCCGGCCTCAGATCTCCCCACCACGAATTGGCCCGACCGTACATCTCCTAGGCTCCCGGATGTGTCCCAAATCCGATCGGGAGCGTCGTCCCGGGTGCCCTGCGTGGGAGCGCTGGTGCACGACGACAACGGTCGGCTGCTCGTCGTACGGCGGGCGAACGCCCCGGGGGCCGGGCGCTGGTCGGTGCCCGGTGGCCGGGTCGAGCGCGGCGAGGACGACTCCGGCGCGGTACGCCGTGAGGTGCTCGAGGAGACCGGGCTGCATGTCGTGGTCGGGATGCTCGTCGGCACCGTCCAGCGACCCGGGCCGCAGGGCGAGACCTACGACATCCGCGACTATGCCTGCTCGCTCGCGGTGACCACCGTGCCCGTGGCGGGGGACGATGCGACCGCCGTCCGATGGGTCGACCGGGCCGAGCTGAAGTCGCTCGACCTGACCGATGGGCTTTGGGACAGCCTCCAGATGTGGGGCATGCTGCCCGGCTGACCGGTCAAGACTTCGCCGTTTGCGCCCGACAGACAGGTATGGCGACCTACGGTGCCGACATGAAGTCGGGGAACGCGATCAGACTGCGGCTGACCTGGAGCCAGCGGCGGGCCTTCGTGCTCACCGTGATCGGCTACCAGGTCCTGGTCTGGGCGGACACGCTGCTCGACGCCGGCCGGCTCGGCGGCAACCCGAGGGCGTCCCTGGCCGGGCTCGCGCTGGGCGTCATGGCCGCGGCGACGTGGTGGATCGGCACCTCGGCGACCCGCCGGGGCATCGTCGTCCACGCGCTGCCTCCGTTGGTCATCCCCTGGGACGAGGTGCACGAGATCGAGGTGCAGCGCCAGTTCGGGGTGCTCTCAGTCGTCGTCCATCACGGTGTCGGACGCAAGCGCAAGACGCGGTTGTCCGCGCCAACGACCGGCCGCTTCGGCCGCGACGGTGAGTTCCAGGACAAGGTCCACGCACTGCGTGCCGCTTGGGCGGCGCACCGGGTCACCGACGCCGCCGCCTGACCCGCCCGGCTAGGCGTCGTCGTCCGGGACGGGGCGGCCCGGCTGGTCCCCGCCGCGTGCCTCGCCGTACGAGCGCTTCGGGACCATCACCCTGCGGCGGAAGACGCAGACCACGACGCCGTCCTGGTTG
>JAVEDG010000297.1 GCA_030841245.1 Actinomycetota bacterium | reverse complement strand
GGCAGCCGGCCTGCGAGCCGGCGCCGCCCCCCCGGCGACCGCACCGGACCGGGAGGACACGTGAGCAGCGAGAGCCTGGCCGGACTGAGCAACGACCTGCTGTACTCCGCGATGGCGGTCTACGCGGTGGCGATGTACTGCTATGCCGCTGAGCTCGCGTTCGGCACTCCCCGCCGCCGCAGCGCGGAGCTGCCGGACCGGGAGCTGGTCGCAGTCGGTGCCTCACCGGCGTACGACGTGCCGGGCTCGACCGTCGCTACCGACGAGGACGCGACCCGCCAGAGCAAGGCCAGCCGGCTGGGTCGGGTGGCGGTCTCGCTGACGGTGCTGGCCTTCGCGCTGCACGCGGGATCGGTGCTGTCGCGCGGCCTGTCGGCGGGACGGGCGCCCTGGGGGAACATGTTCGAGTTCTCCACCACCGGCGCGCTCGCGGTGACCGGGATCTTCCTGATCCTGATGACCCGGCGCGACATCCGCTACCTCGGGCTCTTCGTCCTGGCACCGGTGCTCCTGACGCTCGGCGCCGCGGTGACGGTGCTCTACACCGAGTCCGAGCAGCTGGTCCCCGCCCTGAAGTCGGTGTGGCTGCTGATCCACGTGACGGCGGCGATCATCGCGTCGGGGATCCTGACCATCGGCTTCGCCCAGACGATCTGCTTCCTGGTGCAGGACCGCAGGGAGCACCGGGGCGACGGGTCGCCGGCGTTCATGGACCGGTTCCCGGACGCGGCCACCCTCGACCGCGCGGCCTACCGGATGCACGCGTTCGCGTTCCCGATCTGGACCTTCGCGGTGATCGCCGGCGCGATCTGGGCGGAGAACGCCTGGGGCCGCTACTGGGGCTGGGACCCGAAGGAGACGTGGGCCTTCATCACCTGGATGGTCTACGCGATCTACCTGCACGCCAGGTCGACGACCGGGTGGCGGGGGCGCAAGGCCTCCTACATCGCGCTCATCGGGTACACGACGTTCCTGTTCAACTACGTCGCGGTCAACCTGTGGCTGAACGGTCTGCACTCGTACGCCGGTGTCGGCTGAGCCGTCATCGGCGTACGAGTCGAAGGATCAGCGCGCGGCGCGTCGCGGCCGGCGGGTCTGCCGGCGACGTGCCTGGTCCCGCCGGTGGTCGGCGGCCGCCTCACGCTGCAGGTCGCGGATGTGGGCGCGAGCCAGCTCCAGGGTGAACACGGTGGACTCCTTGGTTTTCATGGTCATCTATGCAGGTGACCTTCGATGTTGCTAGTGTAACGCTCGTTCTACCTTGGATATTCGGCACCAGCACCACGGATCTGAATGTGATCCGGGTCACGGAGGAGCCGGCATGGACGGAGTCGACCGGGCGCTGATCCTGGCGCTCCGTGAAGGCGCACGGGCGTCGTACGCCGAGCTGGGCCGCGCCGTGGGGCTGTCCGGACCCAGCGTCGCCGAGCGGGTGACCCGGCTGGAGCAGACCGGGGTGATCACCGGCTACCACGCCGCGGTCGACGTCAGCGCCCTCGGGCTCGGCGTCGCCGCCCTCGTCGGCGTGCATCTGTCCGACACCTCCGACCAGGACGCCGTCGCCGTCGCGCTGGCCAAGCTCGAGGAGGTCGAGGACTGCTGGTTCGTGGCGGGGGACGAGAGCTTTCAGATCAAGGTCCGGGTCGGCGACATCGCCGCGCTGGAGAGCACCCTGTCGCGACTGCGCAAGATCAGAGGGGTCTCCCGGACCCGAACGACCGTCGTGCTGTCCACCAAGTGGGAGGGCCGGGCCGCGCCGCTGCCGGACGCGGGCTGAAGCGACCCGACGGGACACCGTTGGGAACACGCAGGAGCGCGCCATGCAGGGTCGGCTGGAAGCCGTGAGCTGATGCTAGAACGGCGGGGCGTCCTCGTCGCCGTTCCGTCGGGGCGATTCCGAAGTCGGTGGCGCGTCGTCCGCCGCTGGGCGGCCTGAACCGACCGCGTCACTCGCGTCTCCCGATCTCTCCGGCGGCGGTTCGAGCAGTGGTTCGGGGGGCTTGGTGTGGACGTGGCCGCTGGGGCTGGTCCAGCGCACGCTGCCGTCGGGCAGCAGCTGATATCGCCAGCCGGACTTGTGCTTGTCGATGTGGTCGTGCTGGCAGAGCGGGCCGAGGTTGGGCTCGGCGGTCGGGCCGTGAGGGAACGGCACGGCGTGGTCGAGCTGGCAGCACCGGGCGGGCTGGCGGCAGCCGAGCCCACCGCATCGCGGTCGTTTGGCGATCACCAGGTCGGCGAGACTGGCGGGCGGCTGGTAGGTGGTGGTGCCGTAGTCGGTGACCACGCCGGATGTCGGGTCGGTGAGCAGCCGCCGCCAGGTCGCGTCGCCGGCCAGCTCACGGGCGAGCGACGCGGGGATCGGGCCGTAGCCGGCGAGCTCACCGGGCTCCTCGTCGAGCCCGAGCAGAGTGGTGGCGGCCACCGCGACCTGCAGCTGCGTGCGGCGACGCTGCCGGCGAGGCAGGTTGCGCAGTCGCAACGTCTGGTCGCCGAAATCGGCGAGCACGTCGGCGCGACGCTGGGCCAGCGTCCGGGTGTCACCAGGCGCCTTCGCCTCCTCGGCCAGCCCAGTGATAGCCAGGGAGGTGGCCGCGGTGCGGTCGGCCCGGTCGACGGCCCACAGCCCGGCCATGCCGTCGGCCAGCGGGACCAGCTCCACCCGGCGGCTCTGCACGGCCTTGCGGTGGCGCCGCTCGGCCGCGGTGGGGTCGGCGCGCAGCACCGCCCGGCGCACTGACTCGCGGAACGCGCCGAGCAGCTGGTCGGGACCGCGCACCAGCACGTGGGAGGCCACCGCGGCCGCCTCTGCGTCGGGGAGACCGTCGACGCCGGAGACCAGGGCCCGGACCTTGGCCAGGTCGATCCGCCCGCCGGCCAGGGCGGCCTGCGCCGCCGGGAGCCGGTCGAGGCAGACCGCGAGCCCGAGCCGGTCCTCGGCCGCCCAGCGCGAGAGCCCCAGCTCGGCGGGCACGTCCATCGCAGCGAACGGGTTGTGCCCGGCCCGCCCCCGCCGCGCGTCGGCGTCGGGCGGGAACAACGCACCCTGGGGCCGACGCGACACCTCGGCGATCGCGGCCAGCTGGGTGGCCTGCGACCAGGCGGTCAACCGCTCGGTCGCCGACAGCAACGAGACCAGGTCGAAGCCCGACAGCGCCCTCACATCGACCGACGCGATCACCGCCGCCAGCTCCGGACCGGCCGGGAGATCCTCCAGACCAGCCACACCCGGACCCGGCACCCGGGGATCACCCGAGCCCGAAACCGTATCCGCCGCCAACGTCATACCGAAACGCTAGACCCCACCCCGGACACAAACCCCACCCCGAAAACCCTTTGTGGACAACACTTTTCCGGCAGTGCGGCTGTGGACGGGGCGCCCGAATCCCGATGACTCAGCCGGACAGCGCGAGACCCGCCCCGAGCAGCGCGCCGTACGCCAGCAGGGTCAGCCCCGTGTTGCGCAGTACGACGATCAGATCTCTTCCGCGCGCACCCCCGCGGACGGTTCGCAACGGGGTCACCACGAGGGCCGCCGCCACGAGGGCGACAAGTGCCGGTGGATGGCCGATGCCGACCAGCACGACGCAGCCGAACGGCACCGCCACGAGCCCGGCGTACATCACCCGGGTGCGCGCGTCGCCGAGCAGGACGGCCAGCGTCCGCTTCCCGGCGGCGCCGTCCGTCTCGACGTCGCGCAGGTTGTTGGCCACGAGGATCGCGCACGCGAACGACCCGCACCCGACGCCGGCGAGGACCGAGGCGAGAGTCACTTGCTCCGCCTGCACGTACGTCGTGCCGACCGTGGCGACCAGCCCGAAGAACACGAACACGGAGACCTCGCCCAGCCCGCGGTAGCCGTAGGGCCGCGACCCTCCGGTGTAGAACCAGGCACCGACGATCGCGGCGGCACCGACCAGCAGCAGCCACCACGAGGACACTGCCGCCAGGACGAGCCCGGCGATCGCGGCGACCGCGAAGCTCGCCAGCGCAGCGCGTTTCACGGCACCCGGCCGCGCGCTACCGGACCCCACGAGACGCAGCGGTCCGACCCGATCGGCGTCGGTCCCGCGCACGCCGTCGCTGTAGTCGTTGGCGTAGTTGACACCGACCTGCAGTGCGAGCCCGACGACGAGCGCGAGCAGTGCCCGCCACCACACGAAGCCGTCGACCACGGCGGCGGCCCCGGTCCCGGCCAGCACCGGCGCCGTCGCGGCCGGCAACGTGCGCGGCCGCGCACCCTCGAGCCACTGGGCCGCGGTTGCCATACCGCCCTCCGGTCAGTTCGTTCGTGGCTCGGTCGGAGACGTCTGCTTACTCAGTCGGAGACGTCTGGCCAGGAGGGTACGTGCCGCGCTGTCCCGACCAGGTGGGACGCCAGCAACGGTGGCGAGAGGGGGACGAAGACGTCACGCAGGGCGCTCGTGTCGAAGCCGGCCGCGTCGAGGACCTCTCGGGTGTCCCGGTCGACGTGACAGCCGGCCGCCAGACGCGACCACAGCGGGTCGAGGCGCCGTTGCCAGCGACGCAGCCGGGTGCCCCGCCCGGCACGCACGTGCTCGAGGACGTGCAACGTCCCGCCCGGCCGGAGCACGCGCGCGAGCTCGCTCGCCGCCCGCGACGGGTCCGAGACGGAGCACAGCACGAGCGTCGACAGGACCGAGTCCACCGAGGCGTCCGGCAGCGGCAGCGACTCACCGATCCCTCCGACGAGGTGGACCGGCGCACGTGACCGTCGGGCGCGCCGGGCCGACCTGGCTCGCATCGAGGGCTCGGGCTCGACAGCGACGACCTCGGTCACGCCCGCGGGCAGGTGGCGCAGGTCGTGGCCCGGACCGAGGCCGACGATCAGCAGCCGGCCGCGCGCCTCCGAGAGCACCCCTTCTCGCCGGCGCCCGTACCCGGTCCACTCGCCGAGCATGGCGATCCCGGAATAGACGACGGAGTAGACGGGATGCCGGTGCGCCACCGGGCCGACGCTACGTCCGGCATCGGCGTCCGGCAGCGGCGACCGTCAGCCGCGGCGGGCGACGAGCTCCCGCAGCCCGTCCTTGTCCGGCTTGCCCGATGCCAGCATCGGCACGGCGCCCAGCACGACGACCTCGCGCGGCAGCGCGGCCGGCTCGAGCCGCCCGGCGGCCCAGGCACGAAGGTCCTCGAGCGTCGGCGCCTCGCCCGGCCGGGCGGCCTGGACGACGGCGACGACCCGCTCGCCCCACTCCGGGTCCGGCCGCCCGATGACGGCAACGACTGCGACATCGCCATGTCCCGCGAGCACCCGCTCGACCTGCGCCGCCGCCACGTTGACGCCGCCGCTCACGATGACGTCGTCGGCGCGGCCCAGCACCTCGAGCCGGCCGTCGCTGGTCCACCGACCGAGGTCCTGGGTCACGTGCCGCCCGGCCACGAGCGCCTCGGCCGTCAGGTCGGGCCGCAGCCGGTAACCCGCGAAGACCACCGGGCCGCCGATCTCGACCCGACCGTCCTCCCGCAGCCGGACGTCGACGCCGTCCAGCGGCCGCCCGTCGTACACGCAACCGCCGCACGTCTCGGACATGCCGTACGTCGTGACGACGCGCGCCCGGACCGCGACGGCCGACTCGTGCAGCTCGGTCGACAGCGCGGCACCGCCGACCAGGATCGCGTCGTACGCCGTGAGGTCGACCCCGGCGTCGAGCAGCCGACGCAGCTGGGTCGGGACCAGCGCTGTGTAGTGCCGGACGCCGGGCGCGAGTCGCTCCGTTGCCGCCGCGAACTCCGTGACGTCGAAGCCGCCGTAGAGGTCGAGCACCTCAGGTCGCATCCGGGACTGCAACGAGCGCACCAACACGGTCAGCCCTGCGATGTGGCTGACCGACAGGGCGAGCACCCACTGCCCTGGCCCGCCCAGACGATCGTGGGTCGCCCGGGCGGAGTGCCGGAGCGCGTCGGCGCTCAGCAGCACGCCCTTCGGCTCGCCGGTCGACCCCGAGGTCGGGACGACCAGAGCGGTGTCGTCGCGCTCGAGCGGCTCGGTCGGACGCAACGCGTCGAGGACCGCACCCCTGGTGCCTCCGGTCGGCAGGGGCAGCAGCGCCGGCCCCTCCCCGTCGAGCGCCGCGGCCAGCGCGGGCAACAGCGACGCCAGGACAGCCTCGCCGGTCGGCGCCGTCAGCGCGTGCACCACGCGGGTCAGGTGAGCTCCTCGGGGTCCTCGCTCATGGCTCAGTAGTACCAGGGGCCAGGCAATCGGGTTGCCCGGCGCGGTCAGACGCCGTTAAGTCGAGGTTAGGCGTTGCTGGTTGCGGAACCGCTGCGGAGCCTGTCGCGTCACATGCAGCATGAGAGTCATGGGGCTGCTCCTCGGTAGATGCGTCCTCGGGTGTCTCCTCGTTCTTGGGTTGGGCGGGTGCGCGGAAGCTCAGCGGGCGGCAAGCTCGACCACGCCCGGCGCGGCCGCGACGACGACTCATGACAACGTCGTGGCGACCCGGAAGTTCTCGAAGTGGCTGTTGCACGCCGTACCGATGCCGCCGAGCGCGCGGGAATGGAGCCACTCGCCCAGCTCTCACTACCGGCAGGCGTCTCTCGGCATCGGGCCCTCGGACCCGGACTTCACCCGCCCAACCTGGTGGACGGTGCCGCTCTCGCGTGAGGCATTGGGCTCCTGGCTCCACGCCCACGCCCCGCTCGGCCTGCGAGCCGATTCCGACTCCGGAGGATCGGTGGAGTCAAGGGGCGTCTGGGAGCGGGACCAGGACTTTCACGCCCCGAGCACGACGGCTCACACCGAGGGGTGGGTGAACTTCGCATTCATGGCGCAGGGTGACGCGCTCGTCGTGCGGGTGGACACCTTCGTTGGCGCCCGGTTCGCCCGGACGGTGCTGGTGCCGAAGGACACATCATCCGTGACGATCCGGCGAACCGAGCGGTCACTCGAAACTCACTCCCGGCCGCACACGACCGTCCGCACCATCACCGATACCGGAGCCGTCGCGCGTCTCGTCGAGATGTTCAACGGACTGCCTGGTGCGATGACGACGCAGTTCGTCGCCTCCTGCCCGGCGAGTGTGAGGCAGCAGAGCTACTCGATGACCTTCGCCACTCCGCACGGCACCTATGTCGGCGCTCTGCCGACCACAACCTGCTGGCCCCAGCTCACGCTGATGCACAACGGTGCCGAGGCCGGTCCGCCCCTCGACCCAGGGCGGCGGTTCACCAGGACCGCCGACAACTACCTGACATCACTCCTCAGATCGCGCGGTTGACGCGGCCCATAGATTCCTTGGCGCGAACCCCCAGATTCAGTAGTACCAGGGGTACGGCGACCAGTCCGGGTCGCGCTTCTCGAGGAACGCGTCGCGGCCCTCGACCGCCTCGTCGGTCATGTAGGCCAGCCGGGTCACCTCGCCGGCGAACACCTGCTGGCCCATCAGCCCGTCGTCGACCAGGTTGAACGCGAACTTCAGCATCCGCTGCGCGGTCGGGCTCTTGCCGTTGATCTCGGCGGCCACCTCGAGCGCGGTCCGCTCAAGGTCGGCATGGTCGGCCACGATGTTGACCGCACCCATCCGGTGCATCGACTCCGCGTCGTACGTGCGGCCGAGGAAGAAGATCTCGCGGGCGAACTTCTGACCGACCATCTTCGCGAGGTACGCAGAGCCGTAGCCGGCGTCGAACGAGCCGACATCGGCGTCGGTCTGCTTGAACTGCGCGTGCTCGCGCGAGGCGATGGTGAGGTCGCACACGACATGCAGCGAGTGGCCACCGCCTGCCGCCCAGCCGTTCACCACCGCGACGACGACCTTGGGCATGGTGCGGATCAGCCGCTGCACCTCGAGGATGTGCAGCCGGCCACCGTGGGCGGCGGACCTGGCGGCGTCGACCGTGTCGGCGGTCTCGCCCCCGGCGTACTGGTAGCCCGAGCGTCCCCGGATCCGCTGGTCGCCGCCGGAGCAGAACGCCCAGCCGCCGTCCTTGGGCGAGGGACCGTTGCCGGTGAGCAGCACGACTCCGACATCCGGGGTCATCCGGGCGTGGTCGAGCGCCCGGTGGAGCTCGTCGACGGTGTGCGGGCGGAACGCGTTGCGCACCTCGGGCCGGTCGAAGGCGACCCGGACCGTCCCGCGCCGCGGACCTTCACCCACGGCGCGGTGGTAGGTGACGTCGGTCAGGTCGAAGCCCGGCACCAGCTCCCAGGCCGTGGGGTCGAACAAGTCGGAGACCACGTCGGCGAGGATAGGCGGCGTGCCCGAGCCGGTGGTCTACAGCATCCCGATGCGCACCCGGTTCCGTGGCATCGACGTCCGCGAGGGGCTGCTGCTCCGCGGCGAGGCGGGCTGGGGCGAGTGGTCGCCGTTCTGGGACTACGACGACGCCGAGTGCGTGCCGTGGCTGCTGGCGGCTCGCGAGGCGGCAGACGTCGGGTGGCCGGCGCCGCTGCGCACGTCCGTCCCGGTCAACGTCACGGTCCCCGCGGTCGGGCCGCAGCGCGCAGCGGAGATCGTCGCGGCCTCGAACGGCTGTCGCACGGCCAAGGTCAAGGTCGCCGAGCCCGGCCGGGCGGAAGGAGAAGACGTCGAGCGCGTCACGGCGGTCCGTGATGCGCTCGGCCCGGACGGAAGAGTCCGCGTCGACGCGAACGGGGCCTGGGACGTGGACACGGCGGTGCGCATGGTGCGGCTGCTGGACCGGGCGGCCGGCGGCCTGGAGTACGTCGAGCAGCCGTGCGCCACGGTCGAGGAGCTCGCCGCCGTACGCCGGGCGGTGGACGTACCGGTCGCGGCCGACGAGTCGATCCGACGGGCCGTCGACCCGATGCGCGTCGTCGAGCTGGACGCGGCCGACATCGCGGTGCTGAAGGTGCAGCCGCTCGGTGGGGTGCGCGCCTGCCTGCGCATCGCCGAGCAGACCGGCCTGCCGGTGGTCGTGTCCTCCGCGCTGGAGACCTCGGTCGGCATCGCCGCGGGCGTCGCCCTGGCGTCAGCGCTGCCCGAGCTGCACTACGCCTGTGGGCTGGCCACGTTGCAGCTGCTCGACGGCGACGTCGCGTCGGATCCGTTGCGCGTGGTCGACGGGGCGCTGCCCGTGCGGCGAGCCGAGCCTGACGTGGCTGCGGCGGAACCCCATGCCGCAGGGTCGCTCCGGGACCGCTGGTCCCGACGGCTCGAGTCCGTGTCCCGGCTGCCGGCTGCAGCCGGTGACGCGGGTCGCTCGGGCTGACCTCGGCGGCTACTCGATGTAGCCCGTCTCGGGATCGACCTGCGCCAGGAAGTTCCGGATGGACGCCTCGATGTCGGCGTCACTCATCTCGCGCCCGTCGGACGTTCCCGTGCTGAACCCGTAGCCAGGGTTGGGTCCGGAGACCCAGGTGTAGTGGACCTGGCCCGGTCGATCGCGTTCCGCGACGACGTCGAACACCTCGCCATCGACCTGGACGCGGTTCGGAGGTTCCGCGTCTCCGTCGTCACCGGTCCACGGTCGCCACACCGGTTCAGTGTGGCATCGCGCCCACCGTGATGTGCCCGCTCGTCGGCGTGGAGTGCCTCCTAGGGTTCAGGTGTGAACCCGTCGACCGCACTGGCCAGGGCGGTGGTCGCCGAGCTGGTCCGGCGCGGTGTGCGCGACGTCGTCCTGTCCCCCGGCTCGCGCAACGCGCCGCTCTCGATGGCGGCCGACGCCTGCCACCGGGCGGGGATGCTGCGGTTGCACGTGCGTATCGACGAGCGCACCGCGGGCTTCCTCGCCCTGGGGCTGGCGAAGGCGTCCGGCCGTCCGGTGCCGGTCGTGACCACGTCCGGCACGGCGGCTGTCAACCTGCACCCGGCGATCGTGGAGGCCGACCACGCGG
Source organism: Actinomycetota bacterium (assembly GCA_030841245.1). Classification (GTDB taxonomy): domain Bacteria; phylum Actinomycetota; class Actinomycetes; order JACCUZ01; family JACCUZ01; genus JAVEDG01. The sequence continues at coordinate 8,754 of JAVEDG010000297.1, read as the reverse complement.
GCGTCCCGGTCATCGCGATCACCGCGGACCGCCCTGCCGAGCTGCGCGGCGTCGGCGCCAACCAGACCATCGACCAGATCGGGCTGTACGGCGGGGCGGTGCGGACCAGCACCGAGCTGTCCGTCGACGCCCAGCCGACCGCGGCCGGACAGGCAGAAGTGGTGGGTGCGGTGATCGACGCGGCGCGCACGGGTCCGGTCCATCTCGACATCGCCTTCCGCGAACCGTTGCTGCCCGACGACGAGTGGCCGCCCGCGGACCTGCTCGGCCAGGTCGCGCCGACCTGGCCGCGGGCGGTCGAGGACACCGCTCGCCTCGACGCTGGGCCACGGACGGTAGTGGTGGCCGGCGACGGTGCCGGCTGGGAGGCACGCTGGGTCGCAGAGGCAGCTGGCTGGCCGCTGCTCGCGGAGCCGAGCTCCGGTGCGCGCAGCGGGCCCAACGCGCTGGGGGCCTACCGGCTGGTCCTGGACCGGCTGGCGCCCGACGTCGAGCGGGTCGTCGTCTACGGGCGGCCGACGCTGTCCCGACCGGTGACCAGGTTGCTGGCCCGCGACGACGTCGACGTCGTCGTCTCGCCACGACGGGGCCGGGTCGTCGCGCTGGGCAAGCGCCCTCCGACCGTCGTCGGCCTGGCCGTGCCGGGCTGGGTCGAGCAGGGTGCACCTCGGGTCCGGCCCGATGTGTGGCTGGAGCGGTGGCTCGACACCGACCGCCAGGCCGGGGCTGCCGCCGCGGGTGTCCTCGACGGCGAGCTCGGCGGGCCGGCCGCTGCGAGGTCGGTCGCCGCCGCCCTGCCCCCGGGCGGCCTGCTGATCGCCGGATCGTCGAGCGCGGTGCGAGACCTGGACCTGGCCGACCCGTGGGACGAGCCGCTGCTCGGTCGCGACGGTGCGGTGTCCCCGGCCGGCCACCGGCTGGTGCTGGCCAGCCGCGGGGCGTCCGGCATCGACGGCACGGTCTCCACCGCGATCGGCGCCGCGCTGGCGCATGGCGGCCCGTCGTACGCGCTCCTGGGCGATCTCACCTTCCTGCACGATGCGACCGGCCTGGTGATCGGTCCCGATGAGCCGCGCCCGGACCTCACGGTCGTCGTGGTCAACGACGACGGGGGCGGGCTGTTCCAGCTGCTCGAGCAGGGCGAGCCGGCCTACGCCGCCTCGTTCGAGCGGGTCTTCGGCACGCCGCACGGCGTGGACCTCGCCGCGCTCTGCGCCGCGACCGGGACCCCTCACGTCGCGGCCGGCTCGCTGGACGGGCTGCGCGCCGAGCTGGGAGCGCTGCAGTCAGGCATCAGGGTGATCGAGGTGCGCACCGACCGGTCCCGCAGTCGAAACCTGCATGCGCGGATCCGGGCCGCGGTGGACGATGCCCTGCGTGCCGACTGACGCAGCCCAGCCTGGCGAGATCCGCCGGCTCCGGCCGGGCGACGAGGCCCTGGTCATCAGCGCCGCGGAGCTGTTCGACCACGCGCCACGGCCGGAGGCGACGTCGAAGTTCCTCGCGAGCGAGACCCACCACCTGCTGATGGCCTTCGACGGAGAGGGCGACGAGCGGCATGCGGTCGGGTTCGTCAGCGGCGTCGAGACCACGCACCCCGACAAGGGCACCGAGATGTTCCTGTACGAGCTCTCGGTGGGCGAGTCGGCCCGCAACCGGGGAGTCGGCCGCGCCCTGGTCGGCGCGCTCGCCCAGGTCGGCCGCGAGCGGGGTTGCTACGGGATGTGGGTGCTCACCGACGACGACAACCCGGCCGCGGTCCGGGCGTACACCGCAGCCGGCGGCCGGCTCGAGCCGCTGACCCGCCTGATCGCCTGGGAGTTCTGACCCGCCCACCCCCCCAGTCGATGCCAGGGGTCAGCTGCTGGCGCCTTCGAGGGCGTCGCGGACCGGGACGAGCTTGGCCTGGGTCTCGGCCACTTCCTCGTCGGGGTCGGAGTCGGCCACGATCCCGCAACCGGCGAACAGCCGGGCCGTCGGGCCGGCCAGCTGGGCACAGCGCAGCGCGATGCCCCACTCGCCGTCGCCGTTCGCGTCGACCCACCCGACCGGGCCCGCGTAACGGCCGCGCTCCATCGCCTCGAGCCGGCCGATCACCCCGAGGGCGGCCCGTCGCGGGGTGCCGCCGACCGCCGCAGAGGGGTGCAGCGAGCCCAGCAGGTCCAGGACGTCCGAGCCGTCGCGGACGGTCGCCGTCACATCGGTGGCCAGGTGCGTGAGGTTGGACAGGACCAACGCATGCGGCCGGTCGGGGACGGCCAGGTCGTGCACGTGCGGGGCGAGCGCATCCACGACCGACTCGACCGCGTACCGGTGCTCCTCCTGGTTCTTCACCGAGTGCAGCAGCGCGTCGACTCTCGACCGGTCCTCGTCGGCGTCAACGCCGCGACCTGTCGTACCCGCGAGGACACGCGAGAGCACCCGGTCCCCGGCGCGGCTCAGCAACAGTTCCGGGGTGGCCCCGACCAGGCCGCCGACCGCGTAGGTCCAGCAGTCCGGGTTGGCCTCGGTCAGGCCGGCCAGGACGGCGCGGACGTCGATGTCGTCCTCCGCCACCGCGACCAGGTCGCGCGCCAGCACCACCTTGGCGAGGACTCCGGACGAGATCAGGTCCACCGCCCGGGCCACAGCGGCTCGGAAGTCGGTCACGGGGACGTCACCGTGCGCGTAGCGCAGGCCGCGGGTGGCTCGCACCGGCTCGGGCGAGGCCAGCCGGAGTGGTTCGCCGACCGTCGTCAGCCAGGTCCGCTCCCCGTCACGGCCGAGCACGACCTCCGGGACCACCAGCAGCGACGGCTCGTCGTCACTGAACGCGAACGACCCGAAGGCCACTGGTCCGCTGCCCCGGGCCCGGACCTCGTCGTCAACTTCGGCGCGCGCAACGAGCGCCTGCCACCAGTCACGGGCGCGGACGAACCGGTCCGGGCCGGAGACCTCGAGCCGGGCAGCCTCGCCCCAGCCCACGATGCCCCGCCCGTCGCGGAGCCAGGCCAGCGCGTCGGCGGCGTGCGGCAGACGCGCGACGAGCGAGCCGACGAGGTCGACCGGCTGCGAGCGCACGGTGCGCGCCCGGCGCGCGGCGCCGGGAGCTGTGTGACCCGGCACGGTGCTCATGAGGTCCGAGACTACGGCGCGTTCTCGGCCGATTCAGAGCCGGCTGACGATGTCATCCCGGTACGCCGGGATCGCGCGCCCGATCTCGTCCAGGTCGAACTCCTCCGGCAGCGCGGACGGCTCCCGCTCCATCAGGTAGACCAGCGAGGCCCGGACCAGCGACGGCTCCTGCGCCGGAGTTACGCCCAGGTCGTCGAGCAGGCTCTCCGGCACCGACACGCAGTGGCGGGTGTCCGCTCCGGAAGGGTGGGTGATCGTCACGTCGTACTCGTGCGTGCCGGACGCGGTGATCTCCAGCTTGCGCGGGTCGAGGGGCCGGTCGGCATGTTCGTCGGGTGGCATGTCCGGATGCCTACCCGGGTAGAGCACGAACATGACATCTGGCGCGAGCGAGGACCGCTACACCTACCCGGCCGAGGGCGAGGACCCCCGCGACATCGACGCCGAGCACACCGACCCAGAGACGCAGCGGCTCCTGCGGGAGAAGCGGGCGGTGAGCCACCCGCAGGAGCGCGAACGCAGCCAGGGGACCTCGGCCGACTCCCCGGGGGTCGACCCGTCCGACCGCGAGCGCGCATAGAGCCCTCGGCCCGGCGCGTCCGCTGTGCGAGGGTGGGCGCCGTGACGCGGGCCCATCTGGACAAGTCGCCGGGTGAGGTCGCGGCGATGTTCGACGGCGTAGCCGAGCGCTACGACCTGACCAACGACGTGTTGTCGCTGGGCCAGACCCGGCTCTGGCGACGGGCCGTCGCCCGGGCGGTCGACGCCCGGCCGGGGGAGCGGGTGCTCGATCTGGCGGCGGGCACCGGCAGCTCGTCGCTGCCGTTCCGCGCGGCCGGAGCGCTGGTCGTGTCCTGCGACTTCTCCCTCGGCATGCTGCGGGTCGGTCGGCGGCAGTACCCCGACCTCGCCTTCGTCGCCGGTGACGCCCTCCGGCTGCCCTATGCGGATGCGACGTTCGACGCGGTGACGATCTCGTTCGGGCTGCGCAACGTGGCCGACGTGCCTCAGGCCCTGCGGGAGCTGGTCAGGGTCACCCGACCCGGTGGCCGGCTGGTCGTCTGCGAGTTCAGCCACCCCACCTGGAGCACGTTCCGGACCATCTACAGCGGATACCTGATGCGTGCGCTGCCCTCAGTCGCGCGGCGGGTCTCGAGCAACCCCGACGCGTACGTCTACCTCGCCGAGTCGATCCGCGCCTGGCCGGACCAGCCCGGGCTCGCCCGCGCCATCGGCGCCGCCGGCTGGTCGGACGTCACCTGGAGCGACCTGACCTACGGGATCGTCGCCCTGCATCGCGCGCACCGCCTCTGACGCACCCGGTCCCCGGGCCCGACGGGTTTGGCCCCGCCCCCCTCGGCAACGGGTCCTGGGAAGGGAACGACCACGGCAACGAGAGGCGTGAGTCATGGGCAAGGACGACAAGGCGGCGAACAAGGTCGAGGAGATCCGCGGCCAGGCCAAGGAGAAGGTCGGCGCCGCGACCGGCGACGACGAGCTGCGTCACCAGGGCCAGCGCGACCAGAGCAAGGCCGATCTCAAGCAGGCCGGCGAGAAGGTGAAGGACGCCTTCCGCTAGGCCCTCGGTGGCCGGCCCCGCGTGCGACCGGTCCGGGCACCACCCGCAAGGCCCTCGAAGACCTGCCGCGGCATCGTGCGGCAGGTCTTCAGGCATCTGAGCTCCCCGGGGATCCGCCCGCTGACGGCCGGGAGCCGGAACTGGCTGACCGAGCGGTTGGCCCGCCGGGCGGCGTGCGTAGACTGACCGTCTCCGGACTTCGTGAAACAATTCACAAGCGCACGAGGTGACTGTCCCGTGACTGCCGCGACGCACCAGGACGCCGACGTCATCGTCGTCGGTGCCGGGCCGGCGGGCTCCACGACCGCCTACCACCTCGCCCAGGCGGGGCTGGACGTGCTGGTGCTGGAGAAGAGCGCGTTCCCCCGCGAGAAGGTCTGCGGCGACGGGCTGACGCCCCGCGCGGTCAAGGCGCTCGTCGACATGGGTATCGACACCAGCGAGTCGGCGGGCTGGCTGCCCAACCGGGGCCTGCGCATCATCGGCGGCGGGATGCGCCTGGAGCTGCCCTGGCCGTGCCTCGCGACCTTCCCGCCGTACGGACTGGTGCGGCCGCGCACCGACTTCGACGACCTGCTCGCGCGGCAGGCGGTCAAGGCCGGCGCCGAGCTGCGGGAGAACAGCCCCGTGACCGCGCCGGTGCTCGCGTCCGACGGCCGCATCGAGGGGGTGACGGCGCGGACCGAGGACGGCGAGGTCACCTACCGGGCGCCGCTGGTCGTGGCCGCCGACGGCAACTCCAGCCGGCTGTCGCTGGCCATGGGCCTCCACAAGCGCGACGACCGCCCGATGGGCGTCGCTGTGCGCACCTACTACCGCAGCCCCCGGCACGACGACGAGTGGCTCGAGTCGTGGCTCGAGCTCTGGGACCGCGGGGACGACGGCCGCAACCGGCTGCTGCCCGGCTACGGCTGGATCTTCGGCATGGGCGACGGCACGTCCAACGTCGGCCTGGGGATCCTCAACACGAGTACGGCGTGGGGCCAGGTCGACTACAAGGACCTGCTGCGGCGGTGGCTGGACCAGACGCCGGAGGAGTGGGGATTCCGCGAGCAGAACCGCACCGCACCTGTTCGTGGCGCGGCGCTGCCGATGGGGTTCAACCGCCAGCCGCACTACACCCGCGGCCTGTTGCTGGTCGGCGACTCCGGCGGCATGGTCAACCCGTTCAACGGCGAGGGCATCGCCTACGCGATGGAGTCCGGGCAGCTGGCGGCGGAGGTCATGGCGCAGGCGCTGTCCAGGCCCACGGCCGACGGGCGGGAGCGGGCGCTGGCGGCCTACCCGCACACCCTCAAGCAGACGTACGGCGGCTACTACACGATCGGTCGGACCTTCGTCCGGCTGATCGGCGACGACCGGGTCATGAAGCTGGCAACGCGGCACGGGCTGCCGCACCCGGTCCTCATGCGGTTCGTCCTCAAGCTGATGGCCAACCTCACCGACCCCCGCGGTGGCGACGCCATGGACCGGGTGATCAATGCCCTGTCCAGGCTGGCTCCCGCGGCCTGACACCCGCGTCCGGGTGGCGATCCGGGCGCTCCTACTCTGGCAAGCCCGGTCACGCGCCGGGCCCGCTGACACCGAGCGGCCGTGACGAGCGGCCGCGCATCAAGGCCCAGCGCAGACAGCGGCGCTGCCGACCGAAGAGGGGAGAGCCCGACGTGACGGCTTACGTCCCGATCATCGTGCTCGGTGCGATCGCTCTCGGGTTCGCGATGTTCTCGATCGTCGCCGGTGCCCTCACCGGGCCGCGCCGCTACAACCGGGCCAAGCTGGACGCCTACGAGTGCGGTATCGAGCCGACGCCGCAGCCGGTCGGTGGCGGGCGGTTCCCGGTGAAGTACTACCTGACCGCCATGCTCTTCATCATCTTCGACATCGAGATCGTCTTCCTCTACCCGTGGGCGGTCTACTTCGACTCGCTGCGCATCTTCGGGCTGGTCGAGATGGTGCTTTTCATCGCGACGCTGCTCGTGGTCTACGCCTACGTCTGGCGTCGCGGCGGGCTGGACTGGGACTGAGATGGCACCCCGACACAGGGCACCCGGATCCATGACTACGGGCTGGTCGACCTCGAACGGCGAGCAACGGGAGGTGGGCTAGGCATGGGCATCGAGGAGAAGCTGCCGAGTGGCGTGCTGCTCACGACCGTGGAGAATCTCGCGGGCTACATGCGCAAGAGTTCGCTGTGGCCGGCGACCTTCGGGCTGGCCTGCTGCGCCATCGAGATGATGGCCTCCGGCGCGCCCCGTTACGACCTCGCGCGTTTCGGCATGGAGGTGTTCCGCGCGTCTCCGCGCCAGGCCGACCTGATGATCGTCGCGGGCCGGGTCAGCCAGAAGATGGCCCCGGTGCTCCGCCAGATCTACGACCAGATGCCCAACCCCAAGTGGGTCCTGTCGATGGGTGTCTGTGCGAGCAGCGGCGGCATGTTCAACAACTACGCCATCGTGCAGGGCGTCGACCACGTCGTACCCGTCGACATCTACCTGCCCGGCTGCCCGCCGCGCCCCGAGATGCTGATGGACGCGATCCTCAAGCTGCACGAGCAGATCGCGAGCGCGCCGCTCGGCGTCAACCGCGTCAAGGCCGAGCACGAAGCCGAGACGCTGGCGCTGACCGCCAAGCCCACCGCCCAGATGAAGGGCCTGCTCAGGTGAGCATCCCCACTGTGAGGGGCTCCGATGAGTGAGCTGGACCGCAACCTGCCGGAGAACCGCAGGCCCGCCGACGACGAGCGCGCTGAGACGGTCGACGTGCGCCACGGCATGTTCGGGGCGGACGGATCCGGCGACACGTCGGGCTACGGCCGGATGGTCCGCCCGGTCCAGGTCCCCGCCGCCACGCCGCGCCCGTACGGCGGGTGGTTCGACGAGGTCGCCGACCAGCTCGAGCGGATCCTGCCCGAGCTCGGCGACGCGATCGAGCACGTCGTCGTCGACCGCGGTGAGCTGACCTTCCACGTGCGCCGCCAGCGGCTGGTCGAGGTCATGCGTGCCCTGCGCGACGACCCGAGCCTGCGCTTCGAGATGTGCATGGGCGTGTCCGGCGTGCACTATCCGCACGAGACGGGCCGCGAGCTGCACGCGGTCTATCCGCTGGTCTCGGTGACGCACAACCGCCGGGTCCGGGTCGAGGTCAGGGCCCCGGACGGCGACGCGCACATCCCCTCGATCGTCTCGGTCTACCCGAGCAACGACTGGCACGAGCGCGAGACGTGGGACTTCTTCGGGATCGTCTTCGACGGCCACCCGGGTCTGACCCGCATCGAGATGCCCGACGACTGGCCCGGTCACCCACAGCGCAAGGACTACCCGCTGGGCGGCATCCCGGTGGAGTACAAGGGCGCCCAGATCCCGCCGCCGGACGAGCGGAGGTCCTACTCATGACCACCACGGGCCACGAGTCGGGCGCGCCCGACTACTCCGGGTCCAGGGACACCACCGAGGGCACGGTCTACACCGTCGCCGGCCAGGACTGGGAAACGGTGACGGCCGGGCTGGGCGAGACGCCCGAGGAGCGCATCGTCGTCAACATGGGTCCGCAGCACCCGTCGACGCACGGCGTGCTGCGGCTCATCCTGGAGCTCGACGGCGAGACCGTCACCGAGTGCCGGCTGGGCATCGGCTACCTGCACACCGGCATCGAGAAGAACTGCGAGTACCGCACCTGGACGCAGGGCGTCACCTTCGTGACGCGGATGGACTACCTCGCGCCGCTGTTCAACGAGTTCGCCTACGTGCACGGCGTCGAGCGGCTGCTCGGCATCGTGGAGCAGGTGCCCGAGCGGGCCCAGGTCATCCGCGTGATGATGATGGAGCTCAACCGGATCTCCTCGCACCTCGTCGCGCTGGCGACCGGTGGCATGGAGCTCGGCGCGCTCACCGCGATGACGTTCGGCTTCCGCGAGCGCGAGCTGATCCTCGACGTGTTCGAGATGATCACCGGGCTGCGGATGAACCACGCGTACATCCGTCCGGGCGGCGTGTCCCAGGACCTGCCGCCGGGCGCGGTCGACCGGGTGCGCGAGCTGCTCAAGCTGCTGCCCAAGCGACTGG
>JAVEDG010000279.1 GCA_030841245.1 Actinomycetota bacterium | reverse complement strand
CTCGGGGTGCGTGTAGAACGCGAACCCCATGTCCGAGGCGCGGCTCAGCGTTCGTTTGAGGACGTGACGCGGATCGGCGTACGACGGGGTGCCGTCGGGCATCAGGATGTCGCAGAACATCCGGGCGCTGCCGGGGTGCTCGGACCGCCACGGGAGCACCTGGAAGGTGCTCGGGTCCGGTTTGGCCAGCATGTCGGACTCGTAGACCCGGGCGAAGCCCTCGATGGCCGACCCGTCGAACCCGATCCCCTCGAGGAAGGCCCCCTCCAGCTCGGCCGGGGCGATGGCGACCGACTTCAGGAAGCCCAGCACGTCGGTGAACCAGAGCCGGACGAACCGGATGTCGCGCTCCTCGAGGGTGCGCAGCACGAACTCCTGCTGCTTGTCCATGCCCCGGATCCTGCCGGGCGGGTGTTTCGGCCACGTTACGAGCCCACTGGAGCGGGTCGGTCCCCAAGATCTGCCCAAGCGTGGACAAGTATTTACGTGTTTGACGGCACGTCATGGCGATGTCGTGAGTCGCCAAGTCGATCATTGGTAGTGAGCGTCCACCCCTGACGGGCGCCGCCCCCGAGCAAAGGGAGTACTCCCCATGGACCAGGTCCGCTCCGCCCGCACCACGATCGTCGCCCTGCTGCTCGCCCTCGGACTCGCGCTTGCCGTCATGGCGGCCCTCGGCACCTCGGTGCTCGGCGGTCACAACCAGGCCGGCACCTCGTGGCACAAGAGCACTGTGGTGGCCGGCACCTCGTGGCACACGGCGGGCACTTCCTGGCACTGACGCCCGTAATGTGGCTCTTGTCACTCTCGTAACAGGCGGCAACACCGCGATATCGCTGCGTAGAGGTCTCGCGTTGCTGGACAATCGCTTGGCGTGAGGGCCCTCCGCGCTCCGGACGTCAAGGTCTGGCTGCTCAGCGCGGCGCTTGCCGCCACAGCCGCGGTGCTGTGGTGGTCCGCGCCGGCGCTGCCGCACGAGCACCCCCAGCTCTGGTGGCCGCTCGTCGCCCTCCTGTTCTGCCTGACCGAGCGCTTCGTCGTCCATGTCCCGATCGGGCGCGAGAACCAGTCCCTGACGTTTGCCGAGGTCCCGCTCGTCCTCGGGTTGCTGTTCCTGAGCTCGACCCAGCTGGCTCTGGCCGCACTGGTCGGCGTGGCGGTCGCACTGGTCGTGCTCTTCCGGTCACCGCCGATCAAGACGGCGTTCAACCTCGCGATGTACGCCGTGCACGTGAGCGGTGCCACGGTGCTGCTGGGTGTGCTGCTCGGTGCGTTCGGAGCTCGCAACGACCCGCTGTCCCCCGCTGGGTGGGCAGCGATCATTCTGGCCACCGAGATCATCCACGTCCCGGTGAGCCTTTCGGTCTCCGCCGCGATCGGGATCCGCGAGAACCGGTGGGATTCCCGGCGGGCGCTGGCCGATGTCGCCGTCGGGGCGATCAACACACTGGTCGTCACCGACCTGGCGCTGATCTCGGCGCTGATCATCCGGCGCGACCTGATCGGCGTCGTACTCCTCGCGGTTCTCGGTGTCATCACGTTCGCCATGTTCCGCGGGTACCACGTGCAGCGGCTGCGCTACGGCAGGCTCGAGCTGCTCTACGAGTTCACCCGTTCGGTCGACCAGGCGCTGCAGGACGAGTCGGTGCTCGAGACCGTGCAACGCGAGGCGCGCACCCTGCTGCGGGCGCAGCACGCCCAGGTGGCGGTCTGCCCCGACCCCGAGCTGGGCCCGCGGCTGTGGTGGCGCCCGGCCTGCGAGGGCAACCTGCTGCGGCTCTCCCGGGGGCGCCACGGCGAGAGCAACGAGGCCCTGGCCGACACGGAGTTCGCCGACGCGATGGCCGCCCCGCTGCGTGAGGGCGGCCGGGTGACCGGCGTACTCATCGTCGCGGGTCGCCTCGACGACGTGAGCACGTTCGACGCGGAGGACGCCCGGCTGTTCGATGCCCTGGCAGGCCACGCCAGCGTGGCACTGGCCAACAGCGGCCTGGTCGAGCGCGTGCGTGCGGCGGCGGAGGAGACCAGTCACCTCTCCCTGCACGACCCGCTGACCGGCCTGCCGAACCGTCTCTTCTTCCAGCAGCGCCTGGAGCGGCGGCTCGCGACGACCGGGTCCGCCGCCGTGCTGCTGATGGACATCGACCGGTTCAAGGAGGTCAACGACACGCTCGGTCACGACGTCGGCGACCAGCTGATCCAGCAGGTCGGCAGCCGGCTGCGTCGCCTCGAGCGCGACGAGACCATCGTGGCCCGCCTCGGCGGTGACGAGTTCGCGGTGCTGCTCGGCGACGACGACATCCACCTCGAGGGGATGGTCCAGCGGATCAGCAGCGACCTGCGTAACCCGTTCGACCTCGGCGAGGTCGACCTCGACATCAGCGCGAGCATCGGCATCGCCGTCGCACCGCGCGACGGGTCCTCGGCGGCGTTGCTGCTGCGCCGTGCCGAGGTCGCGATGTACGACGCGAAGCGCCGTCTGGCCGGCGTCGCCCGCTACGCGCCGGACCGGGACCCGTACAGCTCGCGACGTCTCTCCCTGATCACCGACCTGGCCCGGGCTCTGGACGAGCGTTCGCTCGAGCTGTACTACCAGCCGCAGGCCGAGCCGCGCTCCGGCCGGGTGACGGGCGTCGAGGCGCTGCTGCGCTGGAAGCACCCGGTGTGGGGCAACGTGCCGCCGGACGAGTTCATCCCGCTGGCCGAGCACACCGGCCTGATACGCCCGCTGACCCGCTTCGTGGTCGAGACCGCGGTGCGGCAGTGCGCGGCCTGGCGCGAGGCCGGCACGCCGGTGGTGATGGCGGTCAACGTCTCGATGCGCAACCTGCTCGAGGCGGAGCTGGCCGATGTGGTGGCCCGCCTCCTGGTCCGCGCCAACCTGCCGGCCAGCCTGCTCAAGCTGGAGGTCACGGAGAGCGCCATCGTCGCCGACCCCGAGCGCGCCGTGCGCGCGCTCGAGCGGCTCGTCGACCTCGGCCTGTCGGTGTCCGTCGACGACTTCGGCGAGGGCTACTCCTCGCTCAACCGGCTGCGCAACCTGCCCGTGCACGAGGTCAAGATCGACCGCGCGTTCGTGCGCCACCTGTCCGAGAGCAACGACGACCTGGCCATCGTCCGCGCCGTCATCAACCTCGGCCACGACCTCGGCCTGCGGGTCGTCGCCGAGGGTGTCGAGGACGAGCAGACCTGGGCGATGCTCGAGGAGCTGGGCTGCGACCTGGTGCAGGGCTACCTGCTGGCCAAGCCCATGCCGGTGGCCGAGATGACCGGCTGGCTGGCCGAGCACTTCGCGAGCTACGCGACCCGCCTGCGCCGGGAGGCTGAGGAGTCCGCCGGCCACAGCTCGCGGACGGGTCCGAGTCCCGGGGACGACGAGGCCGTGAGCGGACACGCGTCGCCCTGGGCCGACCGCCCGAGCCGGCGGCAGCTGCCCGGCGGCTCCGCCTAGGCGCTGCAGGTCGCCGCATAGTCTTGACCCGTGGCCCAGCTGCGCCTCGCACTCGCCCAGGTCAACCCGACCGTCGGTGCCATCGACGCCAACGCCGAGCTGGTCCTGCGCTGGTCACGGCACGCGGCCGAGCAGGGCGCCCACGTCGTGGCCTTCCCCGAGATGGCGCTGACCGGCTACCCGGTGGAGGACCTCGCCCTGCGCCGATCCTTCGTCGAGGCGTCCCGAGTGGCGCTCGAGGTGGTCGCAACGCGGTTGGCGCAGGAAGGGCTCGGCCACCTGCTCGTCGTGCTCGGCTACCTCGACGGCACGCCGGACGACGCGCGGGTCATCGGCCGGCCGGCCGGTGCGCCGCAGGACGCTGCCGCGCTCATCCACGGGGGCGAGGTGGTGGCCCGCTATGCGAAGCACCACCTGCCTAACTACGGCGTGTTCGACGAGTTCCGCTACTTCGTCCCGGGTGACACGCTGCCGGTGGTCCGGCTGCACGGGATCGACGTCGTCATGACCATCTGCGAGGACCTGTGGCAGGCCGGCGGCCCCATCGCGGTCGCGCGCGAGGCCGGCGCCGGGCTCGTCCTCACCATCAACGGGTCGCCGTACGAGCGGCACAAGGACGACGTGCGGTGCGAGCTGGTCCGCCGCCGCG
>JAVEDG010000265.1 GCA_030841245.1 Actinomycetota bacterium | reverse complement strand
CGAGATTTCACCCAGAAGGCACGGTGAAATCGAGCGCTGAGAGAGCGAAGTGGTCGGACCGGTTCCCCTGGGGAGCCGGTCCGTCGCTCGTCCGGGCCAGCGCGGCGATGTGGTCGAGTGCCATGATGTACGCCGAGCTGGACCCGGTCTGGGCGCAGGCGGTCGACCAGTCGTGGGAGTCCTTCCGGGCGGGCTCGATCGGCATCGGTGCCGTGGTGACCGACGGGTCGGGCACGGTGGTCGCGGTCGGCCGCAACCGGGCCGGTGAGGACAGTGGGCCCGCGGGTCGGCTCTACGGCACCCGGATGGCGCACGCCGAGGTCGACGTCCTGAGCGCGGTCGCCGCGCCACGGCGTGAGGGACTCACCGTCTGGTCGACCCTGCAGCCGTGCGCGTTCTGCGCGGCCGCGATGGTGCTGATGAAGGTGTCCCACGTGCGCTTCGCGGCGCGCGACCCGCTGTGGGACGGCGTCGAGCGGCTGCCCGAGCTCAACCCGTTCGTCGCATCGCGGTGGCCGGGCCGCACCGGGCCGGAGTCCGGCGAGGTGGCGGTGTTCGGTGGCCTGCTGCCACTGGCCTGGTGCTGCGCGAGTTCGGCGCCGACACACCCGTCGGGCGCGTCTACGCCGTCGAGGACCCGGCACTGCTGGCGCACGCGACTGCGGTGCTGGACAACGGTGACCTGACCGAGCTGACCCGCACCGCCACCGCCCCGGAGGCATTCGACCGGCTGGTCGCGTCCGCACCGGCGGGGGAGCCGGGCTTCTAGGCTGGCCAGGTGTCCTACGCCGGTGACCTGCGAAGGGTGTCGCGTCACCGAGACTTCCGCACCCTCTTCGGGACCCGGATGGTGTCGCAGGTCTCCGACGGTGTCTTCCAGGCCGCACTCGCGAGCCTGTTCTTCTTCTCCCCTGAGAAGCAGACGTCAGCGAGCAGCGTCGCGGCTGCGTTCGCCACGTTGCTGCTGCCCTACTCGGTCGTCGGACCCTTCGCCGGCGTGCTGCTGGACCGGTGGCGCCGCCAGCGGATCCTCGTGCTGTCCAACGTGCTGCGCGCCCTGCTCGTGGTCACCGTCGCAGCTCTGACCTTCGGCGGGTTCACCGGGCCGCTCCTGTACGTCGTGGTGCTGGCCTGCCTGAGCGTGAACCGCTTCTTCCTGGCCGGGCTTTCCGCGGCGCTGCCACACGTCGTCGACCGCGACGAGCTGGTCATGGCGAACTCGGTGTCGACGACGGCGGGCACCATCGTGGCCATCCTCGGCGGCGGCCTCGGCTACCTGCTGCGCAACGTCTTCGGCACGGGTGACGACGCGGACGCCGCGGTCATCCTGGTCGCCTGCGGGCTCTACCTGCTCGCCGCACTGGTGGCGACCCGGATGCACCGGGACCTGCTCGGACCCGAGCTGACCGCCGCGCCGCCGCGGACCCGGGAGGCGGTTCGTCAGGTGGCCCGCGGTCTGGTCGACGGGGCCCGGCACGTCTGGGAGCGCCGGCCGGCTGGTCATGCACTCGCCGCGATCGGCGCCCACCGATTCTTCTACGGCATCTCGACCATCTCGGGGATCCTGCTCTTCCGCAGCTACTTCAACGATCCCGACGACGTGGACGCGGGGCTCGCCGGACTGGTGTCGGCGTTCGCCGCGTCGGGTCTGGGCTTCCTGCTCGCGGCCATCGTCACGCCGGAGGTCACCCACCGCGTCCGCAAGACCACCTGGATCGCCGTCTGCTTCGCGCTCGCCGCGGTCACCGAGAGCTGCTACGTCGTGGTCCTCACCGAGTGGCTGCTGCTGGCGGGCGCCTTCGTCGTCGGTTTCGCGGCGCAAGGATCGAAGATCTGCGTGGACACGATCGTCCAGCAGTCGGTCGACGACGCCTACCGCGGGCGGGTCTTCTCGTTGTACGACGTCATCTTCAACGTCGCGTTCGTCTCCGCCGCGGCGTTCGGCGCGCTGGCCCTGCCCGTCGACGGGAACTCTCCCGCCGTCTTCGCCGTGATCGCGACCGGCTACGCGCTGACTGCGGTCGTCTACCGGCACGCGACCAACCGGGTTGCTGCCGCCGAGCCCGAGCTGCACCGCGGCCGTCTCGCGCCGGAACCGTGACGGTCAGGCCGACGCCTCCGGCTGCTCGGCCCACCACCTCGACAGCTCGGCGACCGCGTCGTCGCGGCTCATCGGCCCGCGCTCCAGCCGCTGCTCCTTCAGGTGCCGCCAGGCGCGCCCGACGACCGGTCCCGGAGGCAGCCCGAGGATCGTCATGATGTCGTTGCCGTCGAGGTCGGGGCGGATCGAGTCGAGCTCCTCCTGCTCGCGCAGGCGCGCGATGCGTTCCTCCAGGTCGTCGTACGACCGACGCAGCGCCTCGGCCCGACGGCGATTGCGCGTGGTGCAGTCCGATCGGGTCAGCCGGTGCAGCTGCTCCAGCTGCGGGCCGGCATCGGCGACGTAACGGCGTACCGCCGCGTCGGTCCACACCCCGGTGCCGTAGCCGTGGAACCGCAGGTGCAGCTCGACCAGCCGCGCCACCTCGTCCACGACGTGCTTGGGGAAACGCAGCGCGCGCAACCTGGCAGCCGCGAGCTTCGCGCCGACGACCTCGTGATGGTGGAACGAGACGCCACCACCGGGTTCGAACCGGCGCGTCTTGGGCTTGCCGATGTCGTGCAGCAGCGCGGCCAGCCGCAGCACCAGGTCGGGGCCGTCGGGCTCGAGTGCGATGGCTTGCTCGAGCACGGTCAGCGTGTGCTCGTACACGTCCTTGTGGCGGTGGTGCTCGTCCACCTCCAGGCGCAGCCTCGGCAGCTCGGGCAGCACACGGTCGGCCAGCCCGGTGTCGACGAGCAGGGTGAGGCCGGCACGCGGTCGCGTCGACTGCACGAGCTTGACCAGCTCGTCGCGCACCCGTTCCGCCGAGACGATCTCGATCCGGTCGGCCAACGCGCTCACGGCCGCCGTCACAGCCGGGTCGACGGCGAAGCCGAGCTGCGCGGCGAAACGGGCTGCCCGCATCATCCGCAACGGGTCGTCGGTGAAGGAGTCCTCGGGGAGCCCGGGAGTGCGCAACCGCTGGTCGGCCAGGTCGCCCAGACCGCCGTACGGGTCCACGAACCCGAGTCCTGGCAGGTCGAGCGCCATCGCGTTCACGGTGAAGTCACGGCGGAACAGGTCGTCCTCGAGCGAGTCGCCGAAAGTTACCATCGGCTTGCGCGAGTCGGATCGGTAGACCTCGCTGCGGTACGTCGTGACCTCGACGACGTGGTCGCCGCGGCGCGCGCCCACGGTCCCGAAGGTGATACCGACGTCCCAATGCGTGTCCGCCCAGCTGCTGAGCAGGTCGCGCACCTGTTCCGGCCGGGCGTCGGTGGTGAAGTCCAGGTCGGCGGGAGTGCGGCCGAGCAGCGCGTCGCGGACCGGGCCGCCGACCAGGCTCAGCCGGTGCCCCGCGGCGACGAACACACCGCCGAGCTCGCTCAGCAGGGGCGTGACCGGCGCGAGCGCCGCGACGAGCCGTCGAGCGGCCGCGGCCGGGGTCGCCTGTCCCGCCGCACCCGTCGGCGCAGCGCTCGAGGAGTCCTCTGGACGGCGGCCGGGCACGACAGGAGAGGCTACTTGCGCACCGTCACCGCGCCGATGACGGTCTCCGGGGAGCGGTCGGTCGCGTCGCTACGATCGACGGATGGCCCGCTCCTCCGCATCGCGTCGTGCCCGGTCGCGCCGGGCACTGCGCAAAGTGGAGGAGACCTCCG
>JAVEDG010000264.1 GCA_030841245.1 Actinomycetota bacterium | reverse complement strand
CGGACCGCCGCCCGGCCCGCCGTCGGCCGGTAGACATGCCCATCGGCCGGAAGGGAGCCGAGGATGAGCGTCTTCCAGCAGCTCTACGACGCGCACCTGACCATCGGCGGGCACGCGATCACCTGGCGGGAGATCCTGGGCAACGCCTTCGGTCTGACGTCGGCGGTCGGCGGGATGCGCCGACGGGTCTGGGCCTGGCCGGTCGGCATCGTCGGCAACGTGATGCTCTTCACCGTGTTCCTGTTCACCGCCGCAGGCGGCGACCACGGCGGGCCGCTGTACGGCCAGGCCGGGCGACAGGTCTTCTTCGTCGTGGTGTCGGTCTACGGCTGGCTGCGATGGCGCGCCAACCGGAGCTCCGGCGCCGGGTCCCCGGCGGTCGTTCCCCGTTGGGCCACGGGCCCCGAGCGGCTCGGTTACCTCGTCACGGCGGTCACGGCGGTCCTGATGGCCTGGGTCGCCTTCAAGGCGATCGGTGCCGGCTGGCCGGCCCCGTGGTGGTACTACCCGGCCGACGCCTGGATCTTCGTCGGCTCGATGCTCGCGACCTACGCCATGGCCCGCGGGTGGGTCGACTTCTGGCTGTGCTGGCTCGCCGTCGACCTGGTCGGGGTGCCCGAGCTGCTGCACTTCCACTTCTACCCGTCGGCCGTCCTCTACGGCGTCTACGGCGCCTTCGTCGTCTGGGGCTTCGTGGCCTGGTTGCGCATCGCCCGCGCGGAGTCGGCCACCCTGGCGAGGCCGCCGAGGCCGGACGAGGTGCCGGCATGACGGACTCACGCCGTTCGGTCGAGCGTGCGGTGGCCGACCTGCGGGCCGGCCGACCGGTCGTCGTCGTCGACGACGAGGACCGGGAGAACGAGGGCGACCTCGTCCTGGCCGCCTCCAAGGCGACGACCGAGCGGCTGGCGTTCATGATCCGTCACACCTCCGGCGTCGTCTGCGTGCCGATGGAGGGCAAGGAGCTCGACCGGCTCAAGCTGCCGCCCATGACCGCGGTCAACGAGGACCGCAAGGGCACGGCGTACTCCGTGTCGGTCGATGCCCGCGACGGCATCAGCACCGGCATCTCCGCCGCCGACCGCGCCCGCACCATCCGCGTGCTCGTCGACTCGGCCACCGAGCCCTACGAGCTGACCCGGCCGGGCCATGTCTTCCCGCTGCGCGCGGCCACCGGCGGTGTGCTGCGCCGCGCGGGTCACACCGAGGCAGCGGTCGACCTGGCCCGGCTCGCCGACCTGACGCCGGCCGGTGTCATCGCCGAGATCGTCAACGACGACGGGTCGATGGCCCGGCGTCCCGAGCTCGAGACGTTCGCGGCGGAGCACGGGCTGGTCGTGCTGACGATCGCGGACCTGATCGCCTACCGGCGACGTACCGAGCACCTGGTCGAGCGGGCGGTCGAGACCCGGCTGCCCACGCGGTACGGCGAGTTCCTCGCGGTCGGCTACCGCAGCAGCATCGAGCCGGCCGAGCACGTCGCGCTGGTGCGTGGCGAGCTGGGCGACGGTGCCGACGTGCTCGTCCGGGTGCACTCCGAGTGCCTGACCGGCGACGCCCTCGGGTCGCTGCGCTGCGACTGCGGACCCCAGCTGGAGGCGTCACTGCGGACCGTTGCCGAGCACGGTCGGGGGGTCGTGCTCTACATGCGTGGCCACGAGGGGCGGGGCATCGGGCTGCTGCACAAGCTCGCGGCCTACGAGCTGCAGGACACCGGTGCCGACACGGTCGACGCCAACCTGGCCCTGGGCCTGCCGGCGGACGCCCGCGACTACGGGCTCGGCGCCCAGATCCTGGTCGACCTCGGCGTCCGCTCGATGCGGCTGCTCACCAACAACCCGGCCAAGCGCGCCGGCCTGGAGGGCTTCGGCCTGCAGATCCTCGACCGGGTGCCGCTGCAGGTGCACCCGACCGCGGAGAACCTGCGCTACCTGCAGACCAAGCGGGACCGCATGGGGCACGAGCTGCCGGACCTGCACGGCGACGGTGAGGCGTTGGCAGCGGAAGGCCGCGACGCCGCGTACGAGGAGCAGCCGTGAGCGGCCGTGGCGCACCCGAGCTGCGGGTGGAGGGCGCCGCCGACCTGCGGGTCGGCGTGGTGGCCTCGCGGTGGCACGACATGGTCATGGACGGCCTGCTGGGCGGCGCCCTGCGGGCGCTGGGGGAGTGCGGCGTCGAGTCGCCGACGGTGGTGCGGGTGCCGGGCTCGTTCGAGCTGCCCGTCGTCGCGGCCCGGCTGGCGACCACCGGGCACGACGCCGTGGTCGCGCTCGGAGTCGTGATCAGGGGCGGGACGCCGCACTTCGACTACGTGTGCCGGGCGGCGACCGACGGCCTGCTGCGGGTCAGCCTCGACACCGGCGTCCCGGTCGGCTTCGGGGTGCTGACGTGTGACGACGAGGACCAGGCGATCGCCCGGTCGGGGCTGGACGGCTCGGTCGAGGACAAGGGGTACGACGCGGCCACAGCGGCCGTCGCGACCGCGCTCACCCTGCGAGACCTGCGCCGCGGGTCCGCGACCGGATGACAGGATCAGCGCCGTGAAGAGCTTCGACGGCTTGTTTGCCGAGCTGACCGAGAAGGCACGCACGCGCGCGGCCGGCTCCCACACGGTGGCCGCCCTCGACGCGGGGGTGCACGAGATCGGCAAGAAGGTCGTCGAGGAGGCAGCCGAGGCCTGGATGGCCGTGGAGCACGAGAGCGCGGACCGGGCCGCCGAGGAGATCGCTCAGCTGCTCTACCACGTCCAGGTGCTGATGCTCGCCCGCGGGCTGAGCCTCGAGGACGTCTACGCTCGACTCTGACGGTTCACCTGCACAGGGAGGATGTCGTGCTGCGCGTCGCCGTGCCCAACAAGGGCGCCCTGGCCGAGCCGGCCGCGTCAATGTTGCGCGAGTCCGGCTACCGGGCGCGCACCGACGTACGCGAGCTGATCCTGCACGACCCGGAGAACGACACCGAGTTCTTCTTCCTGCGCCCGCGCGACATCGCGGTCTACGTCGGCAGCGGCGAGCTCGACGTCGGGATCACCGGCAGGGACCTGCTGCTCGACAGCGGGGCCGCGGCCGAGGAGATCCTGTCGTTGGGCTTCGCGTCGTCGACGTTCCGATTCGCGGCCCGGCCCGGCTCGGCGCACCGGGTCGAGGACTTCGCGGGAAAACGGGTCGCGACGTCGTACGGCGGGCTGCTGGCCAAGTACTTCGCCGACCGCGGGGTCGACGCCGAGGTGATCCGCCTGGACGGAGCCGTCGAGACGGCGGTGCGCCTCGGGGTCGCCGACGTGATCGCCGACGTCGTGTCGACCGGGACCACGCTGCGCCAGGCCGGGCTCGAGATCGTGGGGGAGCCGATCCTCGAGTCCGAGGCGGTGCTCATCAGGCGGGTCGGGGCCGAGCCGTCACCGGTCGTCGAGCAGATGTCGCGGCGGATGCAGGGGGTCATCATCGCCCGGCAGTACGTGCTGATGGACTACGACATCCGCGCCGACCTCGTCGAGGACGCCGTCCAGCTCACCCCCGGCATCGAGTCCCCGACGGTGTCCCCCCTGCACGAGCAGGGCTGGGTGGCGGTGCGCGCCATGGTCCCCCGGTCGGCCACCAACCGGGTGATGGACGAGCTGTGGGAGCTCGGAGCGCGCGGCATCCTGGTCACGGACATCCACGCCTGCCGGCTGTGAGCAGAGCAGCGGCAACCGTCTTCCGGCCCCGGCGTGCCCGCCTGGTCATCTACCCGGTCGCCGGCGTCTTCCTCGTGATGTTCACCTCGTTCGCGGTCCTGCTGCCGAACACGTGGGGGATCGGGTCCCGGCTCGCCGTCCTGGCGTTCGCGGTCGCGGTGCTGTGGTTCCTCCACCGCCTGGCCTCCGTACGCATCGTCGCGCGCGACCAGGTCGTCGAGGTGGTCAACATCCTGCGTGGCCGGCGACTGGAGTGGGCCGAGATCGTCGGCGTCCGGCTGCTGCGGGACGACCCGTGGCTGATGCTCGACCTCGCCGACGGTTACTCGATGGCCGCGATGGGTGTGCAGAAGGCCGACGGCGACCACGCCCGCGAACAGGCGCAGCGCTTCGCCGCGATGGTCAACGCGCACACCCGCACCGACCACGACTGAGGCCCGGGCAGGGGTTGGTCAACCCCGCTCCGGCCGGGGCCGGTAGTGGCCGCCCTCGTACATCGGCAGGTGCAGCCGCGGGCCGTGCTCGTCCATCTGGCTCCACATCCGGTTGAGCCCGAAGGTGCCGAACTCGTGCACCCGGGTGACCGCGTCGAGGTCCAGGACGTCGACGATGACCTCCTCGTTGCCGCCCGCCTGCTGGCGGACCAGCCCCTCCGGGTCGACGACCAGCGACTGGCCCAGCCCGTGCGGTCCGCAGGCGTTGACACTCACGACGTACATCTGGTTGACGATCGCATTGGCCCGCGCGAGCACCACCTCGAGGTCGCGGTCGCGTGTCGCCGTCAGCGTGGGCTGCAGCACGACCTCGGCCCCGAACCAGGCCAGCTGGCGGAACACCTCGGGGAAGGCGCCGTCGTAACAGATCGCCAGGCCGACCCGGGCCACCCCCGGGATGTCGAAGACGACCATCTCGTCACCTGGGTCGGTGCCCTCGAACGGCTGCCACGGGAAGCACTTGCGGTACGACGCGACGAGCCGGCCCGAGGGATCGAGAGCCAGCGCCGAGTTGAAGATCTTCCCGTCCGGGCCCCGCTCGTAGACCGACCCGGGCACCAGCCAGAGCCCCGTCTCCCGGGCGAGCTCGCCGAGGCGACCGGTCAGGTCACCTGGCACCGTGACGGCGACCCGCTCGGCGTACTCGTGCGTCTCGTCGAGCAGCTGGTCGACCGCGGCCAGGTAGAGCTCCGGGAAGACCACCAGTGAGACGTGCGGGAAGACGGCCCGGACGCCCCGCACCTGGTCGGCGAACTTCTTCCACGTCGCCTCGACGTCGCCAGACACCGGTGCGGTCTGCACCGCGGCTATGGCCAGTGGTCGCACTCTGCCGGCTCTCCTCTCAACCGGCCGGAGCGGCCGGCGCGCCGGGCGTCTGCGGGGACGGCGTGCCCGACAGGTCGACCTCACCACGGAAGAACGCGGGGCGCACCGCCGCGTAGGCCAGCATCACGACGATACCGACGATCAACGTGCCGACGCCGAGCAGGAAGACCCCGCCGACACCATGGAAAGACGTGTAGCCGTAGTCCTCCTTGCGCATCTCCCAGGCGCTCTTGAGGAAGGCCAGGGTCAGGACGACGGCACCGGCCAACGGGATCACCCCCTTGAGGACCAGGTCCCGCGTGCTCTGCCGCAGGTCGTGCCGGAAGTACAAGACGCACGTGTAGCCGTCCAGGACGTAGTAGTACGCGATGAGCAGGCCTATGGCGGAGATGCTGTCGAACTGGATGCGACCACCGGCGACGTAGGTGCCCAGGACGAACAGCACCAGGGTCGCCCCGCCGATGAACCACGTCGACACCGTCGGCGACTGGTAGCGCGGGTTGACCCGGCCGAACGACTCAGGGAGCGCCTGGTAGGTCGACATCGCCAGGGTGGTGCGGGCCGCGGGCAGGATGCCGGTCTGCAGCGCACCGATCGCTGAGGAGAACGTCGCGAGGATCAGCAGCTTGTTCAGCCCCGACCCCAGCGCCGAGTCACCCAGCGTGGCGAGCACGTCGGTGGCGGTGTTCCCGTTGGCAAGTCCCAGCCCCTTGGTGCCGACCCCGCCGTAGGCCTGTGCGGAGATCGAGGTGAGCATGTACAGGCCGAGCAGTGTCAAGGTCGCGATGACGGCCGCGCGGCCCGGGTTGACGTGCCTGTTGGTGGTCTCCTCGTTGATGCTCACCGAGCTGTCCCAGCCCCAGTAGATGAACAGCCCGAGGAGCAGCCCGGCGGTGAACGCGTTGAAGCCACCGGTGTGGAACGGGTTGAGCCACGTCGCCGCCGGGTGGATCGCGCCGGCCGGCGCGTTGCCTGAGTAGACCTTGACGAGGGCGACCAGCGAGAACAGGACGAGCATGACCGCCTCGACGCCGAACAGCACGTACTGCACGCGGGCGGAGATCTGGATACCGCGGTAGCAGATGGCCGTCATCACGACCAGGATCACCGACCCGACCACGGTGACCCAGCCACGGCTGGCGGCGAGGTCGTCGGCACCGAAGAAGAGGAAGAAGTACTGCCCGGCGATCCCGGCCAGGTAGGCCATCGCGATCACCGCGGCGAAGGTCATACCCCAGCCGCCCATCCAGCCGACCCAGGGGCCGAAGGTCTTGGTGCCCCAGCTGAACGTCGTCCCGCAGTCCGGGTCGTCGCGGTTGAGCTGGGAGAAGGCGACGGCGATCGCCATCATGGGGAAGAACGCGAGGAAGAGCACGGCGGGCGCGTGCAGCCCGACGGCGATGACGACGAAGCCGAGCGTCGCGGTGATGCTGTACGCCGGGGCAGTGGCGGCCAGCCCGATCACGGTGCTCGAGAGCAGCCCGATCGCCGAGCCCTTCAGACCCTTGTCGACGGGCTCCTCGACCTGGCCTCGCGAGCGCTGGTTGACCGACATGAGCAGACCTCCC
>JAVEDG010000253.1 GCA_030841245.1 Actinomycetota bacterium | reverse complement strand
GAGCGCCGGCCGCTCGTCGACGGCGTCCCAGATGCGCTCGATGTCCTGCTGCTCGACCTGGCCGGTCACCAGACCGCCCTTGCCCGCGTTGCCGCGGAAGATGTCCGCGAAGCGCGACGACAGCACGGCCCGGAACCCCCAGTCGTGCAGCGCCCAGACCGCGTGCTCGCGCGACGACCCGGTGCCGAAGTCCGGGCCGGCCACCAGGATGGACGCACCCCGCGACGACGGACGGTTGAGGACGAACTCGGGGTCGTTCCGCCAGGCGGCGAACAGCCCGTCCTCGAAACCGGTGCGGGTGACCCGCTTGAGGTAGACCGCCGGGATGATCTGGTCGGTGTCCACGTCGGAACGCCGCAGCGCGACCGCGGTCCCGGTGTGGCGGGTGAACGGCTCCACGACTCAGACCTCCATGTAGTTCGTATCGGCGGCGTGGTTCGTATCGGCGGCATGGTGCGCGTCGGCGGTGACCACCGCCAGGTCCGCCGGGCTGGACAGGTGCCCGGTCACCGCGGTCGCCGCTGCGACGAGGGGCGAGACCAGGTGGGTGCGCCCCCCCTTGCCCTGACGGCCCTCGAAGTTGCGGTTCGACGTCGACGCGCTGCGCTCGCCCGGTGCGAGCTGGTCCGGGTTCATGCCGAGGCACATCGAGCAGCCGGCATGACGCCACTCCGCACCGGCCGCCAGGAACACCTCGTCGAGCCCCTCCGCCTCGGCCTGCAGCCGGACCCGGACCGACCCGGGCACCACCAGCAGCCGCACGCCGTCGGCCACCCGGTGACCGCGGATCACTCCGGCCGCTGCCCGGAGGTCCTCGATGCGACCGTTGGTGCACGAGCCGAGGAAGACGGTGTCGACGGTGATATCGCGCAGCGGCGTGCCGGGCCGCAGGTCCATGTAGGTGAGCGCCCGCTCGGCCGACGCGCGGTCGTTGGGGTCGTCGATCGACGACGGGTCCGGCACCGCGCCGGACAGCGGCAGGCCCTGCCCGGGGTTGGTCCCCCAGGTGACGAACGGGGCGAGCGTCGCCGCGTCGAGGACGACCTCCTTGTCGAAGGTCGCGTCGTCGTCGGTCCGCAGGTCCCGCCAGCCGGCGACGGCCTCGTCCCAGTCCGCGCCCTGCGGCGCACGCGGCCGGTCGCGCAGGTAGTCGAACGTCGTCTCGTCGGGAGCCACCATGCCGGCGCGGGCGCCGGCCTCGATCGACATGTTGCAGACGGTCATGCGTGCCTCCATCGACAGGCCGCGGATCGCGGAGCCGCGGTACTCGATGACATGGCCCTGGCCGCCGCCGGTGCCGATCTCGGCGATGACCGCGAGGATCAGGTCCTTGGCAGTGACACCCGTCGGGAGCTCGCCGTCGATAGTGACCGCCATGGTCTTGAAGCGCGGCAGCGGCAGGGTCTGGGTGGCCAGCACGTGCTCGACCTCGCTGGTGCCGATGCCGAAGGCAAGCGCCCCGAACGCACCGTGGGTCGACGTGTGCGAGTCGCCGCACACCACGGTCATCCCCGGCTGGGTCAGGCCCAGCTGTGGGCCGACCACGTGCACGATGCCCTGCTCCGCGTCGCCGAGCGGGTGGATCGGGACGCCGAACTCCGCGCAGTTGCGGCGGAGTGTCTCGACCTGGGTGCGCGACACGGGGTCCGCGATCGGCGCGTCGATGTCGGTCGTCGGGACGTTGTGGTCCTCGGTGGCGATGGTGAGGTCGGGCCGACGTACCGTGCGCCCGGCCAGCCGCAGTCCGTCGAACGCCTGCGGGCTGGTGACCTCGTGCACGAGGTGCAGGTCGATGTAGAGGAGGTCGGGCTCGCCCTCGGCACGACGTACGACGTGGGCCTCCCAGACCTTCTCGGCCAACGTGCTCGGCATCGGAACCTCCGGCGTGTTGCGACTTGCGTCTCAGGTCTTGAGACGGCAGTATCGGTACATGGACAACTCTAGCGGAGTCGGCGTCCTGGACAAGGCCGCGCTCGTGCTCGGCGCCCTGGAGGCCGGACCGGCCAGCCTGGCCAACCTGGTGGCGGCGACCGGACTGGCCCGCCCGACGGCCCACCGCCTCGCAACGGCGTTGGAGCACCATCGCCTGGTCGCCCGTGACCTGCAGGGCCGGTTCGTCCTCGGCCCGCGGGTGCGCGAGCTCGCGTCCGCAGCAGGAGAGGACCGGTTGCTCGCTGCGGCCGGGCCGGTGCTGGCCCGGCTGCGCGACATCACCGGCGAGAGCGCCCAGCTGTACCGGCGCCAGGGTGACAGCCGGGTCTGCGTTGCGGCGGCCGAGCGCCTCACCGGTCTGCGCGACACCGTCCCGGTCGGTGCAACCTTGACCATGAAGGCCGGCTCTGCGGCCCAGATCCTGATGGCCTGGGAGGAGCCGGACCGGTTGCACCGCGGCCTGCGTGAGGCGAAGTTCAGCGCCACCGCGCTCTCCGGCGTACGGCGCCGGGGCTGGGCCCAGAGCGTCGCCGAGCGCGAGCCGGGCGTCGCGTCCGTGTCGGCTCCCGTCCGTGGTCCCGGCGGCCGGGTCGTGGCCGCCGTGTCGGTCTCGGGGCCGATCGAGCGGCTGAGCCGTCAGCCGGGCCGCATGCACGCACAGATCGTCGTGGCAGCCGGCGCCAAGCTCAGCGAGGTCATGCTGGCGTCCGCCTGACCTTCGCTAGGGGCGTCGGGGGTCGCGTACCTGCGCGACGTCGAAGAACGGGCGCAGCTCACGCGGGTGGCCGTCGAACGCAAGCCCGTCGACGTGCCACCGACTCATGACCACCACGCCGTGCTCGGCGACACGCCGGGCGCGCACGTCGATGTCGAGCTGCACCCGGAAGCCCGCGACGCCCAGCAGCCGGACCCCGGCAGGCGTGGGCCGTGCGCCGAACGGATAGATGAGCACGTCCACCCTTCCCAGCAAGGGCGCCGCGAGCTGCTGCCAGCGCAGCGTGTCGGCCCGGATGCCGGCGAGCGAGGTGTGCGTCAGGTCGATGTGACCGTAGGTGTGGCTGGCGAGCGTCCAACCGGTCGCACGCAGCCGGGCCGCGAGGGCGCTGACCCGCGCCCGTGCCGCCGGACGATCGAGCCGGTGCTCACCGAACAGTCCCTCGTAACCGGTCTCGGCAAGGACACCCTTGGCACCCTGGGCCGAGAAGTCGGGATGGCGGGCCACCTCGGCCTCGACGAGCGGGACCAGGTCCGACGTGCTGAGGTGGGTGCCGTTGCGGTCTCGCACCTCGGCCCGGACGTCGCCGCGGGAGTCGAGCACGAGGCGCCGGGCCAGCCCGCGACCCTCGAAGTAGCGGTAGTAGTTCACGTCGTCCTCGGAGAGGACCAGCGGCTTGCGCCCCACCGGCACCCAGACGTGTCCGGTGGCAGCACGCTGCGCGTCGACGAGGGTCCAGCCGTTGCGCCAGAGCTGGTCGAGGATCGCGCGGAACTCCCGGGCGGTGACGAAGTAGTCCTGGAACCCGTGCCCGAGCCGGTCGTCAGTGAACGCCAGCCGCGGCCGCAGCACGAGCGGGTGGAGGAACAGACCCTCGACCGGGCCGTGCCAGTGGACCAGCCCTGCTGTCGACGTCGTTGTCGACGTGGTTGTCGACGTGGTTGTCGAAATCGTCGGCGACGTTGCTGGCACCGTCACCGGCGAGGACGACTGCGGCCCGGCCGGAGTGGGCCGGTGCGCGTGCGACCGGCCGACCCGGCCGGACGCCGTTGCGACTCCACCGCGGCCCAGCTGCACCGCCGCGCCGGCGACGAGCAGCACCACGGCGACGCTGACGAGCAGGCGCCACCTGTCCCTGTGCCCGGCCATGGCGTCCCCCTTCGCCATACCGACGCGCCAAGCCCGCGATCGGTTGCCCCGCGGTCGGTGGCCCCGCGATCGGTTGCCCCGCGGTCGGCTGCCCCGGCGCGTCCCGACTCAGCTGGGGGGAGCGAAGAACTCCAGCGCGATCCCGTCCGGGTCGCGGAACGAGACCCCTGAGCCGTAGTGCGCGTCCTTGATGCCGCCGTTCGAGATCCCGAGGTCGTCCAGGCGCTTCGCCCAGGTCTCGAGCTCAGCCCGGTCCTGGCAGCCGAAGGCGACGTGGTCCAGGCCCGTGCTGTGCTCGTCGAACGCACCGTCCGCGCTCGCCGTGTGCTTGTGCAGGCCGAACAGCTGGCCTCCCCCGACCTCGAACACGGTGTGGTGGAAGCCACCGGACTCCTCGTCCTCGTCCAGGACCGGCTCGGACCCGAGCAGCTCGGCGTACCAGCGGGTGCTCCGCCCGAGGTCGCTCACGGTGACGGCAACGTGGGTGATGGAGGGGAACTCGGGCACATCGTCCTCCAGGTCGAAAGGCTCGCCTGGCATCCGCGCGCAGGCAGGACGGACAACCTAACCGGCTTGTTCGGCGGCCGACTGTAGGCCCGCCTACACAACTGCGGCCGAGATCTCCCGCGCGCAACACGAAGCCGCAGGCCGATGAGCCTGCGGCTTGGTGGTTGTAGCCCCGACGGGATTCGAACCCGCGCTACCGCCTTGAGAGGGCGGCGTGCTAGGCCGCTACACAACGGGGCCAGGATCCGCCACAAGGCGGAACGGAAACTCTAGCGGAGTGCTCCGCCGGGCTGCCAATCGAGCGCTGAGGTGCAACTGCTGGGGTACCAGGACTCGAACCTAGACTAACGGAGCCAGAATCCGTCGGGCTGCCAATTACCCCATACCCCATGGGGGCTCCTCCCCCGTTGGCGACGGAGTCGAGGACCGCGGATCAGGATAGCCGACCCTGCTCGACCGGGACAAAGCGGATCGTCGCGAGTCGCGGTCCGGGAGAGGTGTGGCTACCCGGTCGAGCGCCCGTCGCCTCGCGAAGCGGTCGACCGCCACGGCGTACCCGATCATCATCGCCACGTCGATCAACGCCGACCGCCAGTCCAGCGACGACGAGGTGAGCGAGTCCTCGATCGATGACGTCACCGCAGTCACCCCGAGACTGACCAGGTTGTTGACCGCGTGCAGGGCGACTGACGCCTCCAACCCGCCGGTCCGCCACGCCAGCCATGAGCTGGTCAGCCCGAAGCAGAAACGGTCCGCGAACAACCACGGGTCCTGGCCGCCGTGCGCGAGGGCGAACAGGCCGGCGCTGGCCAGCCCGGCGGCCGCGGTGCCCACGACCGGGCGGGAGAACCACGACGCCACCGCCTGGCTCAGGTAGCCGCGGAAGCCGACCTCCTCCCCGGCGGACTGCAAGGGAGTGCTCACTGCGATGACCAGCAGCAGGCCCGCGACGGTGGCCGCACCTGGCGCGGAGGTGCCGCCGCCCGGCACGTCGACGAAGGAGCTCAGCCCGTAGAACACCAGCACGAACACCACGGCGATCCCCGAGCACAGCAGCAGCCAGCGCCAGCGGACCCGGCCGACCACGGAGAACAGCCGACCCACCGGGGACCGGTGCACCACCAGGACGGCGAGCACCGCCGCCGGGATCAGCCCGGCGATGACCAGGTCGTTCGCGAGCAGCCCGAGCGGGGTGTCGGGGCTGAGCGAGTCGGGAGAGATGTCGAGCGATCCCTCCTGCACGGCGCTGGCGATCATCGCGGCGAGGACAACGGCGATGCCGGTTGCGACCAGGACGACGGCCGCGAACAACACACCGAGCAGCGGCCGCCACCACCGGTGCCACGGGGTGCGCAGCAGCTGCGGGTACGCCGTCGTCCCGACGCGGCGCGCCGGTGTCGCAGCTGCGGGGCCGCCCGTCGAGATGGTCACAGCACCGATCATGGCAAACCGTCGGGTGCCGGGCACCTGCCCGACACCCGCCGGTGAGAGACGTTCAAGCCGTGCTCACGGACCGTAGGCGCCTGCGGCTCGGTCGTTCACGCTGTCCGACCGGGTCCAGACCGAGGCCG
>JAVEDG010000303.1 GCA_030841245.1 Actinomycetota bacterium | reverse complement strand
TGCTCGCCGGCGACCACGGCGAGCAGGGCCGCCAAAGCTCCCTCGGTCGACACGATCGGGGCGATCACGGCGACCTTGCCGGTCCGCAGCGCGGTGTAGGCGAGCAGCAGCCCGACGACGTTGCCGGTGCCGGACACCGCCAGCCACCCCCAGACGCTCATGGCCACATGGTCCGGCGGGCCGACCGCGAGCAGCGCCGGCACGGTCACGACCAGCCCCGTCACCATCACCCAGGCGAGCACCGAGGACGGCGGGATCAGCCGGCTGGAGCGCGACGAGCAGAGGGTGGCGGTCGCGAAGCAGCCGGCCGCGAGCAGGCCACCGAGGATCGCGATCACCGGCACACGGTCTCAGAGCCCGGCCAGCCAGGGCCGGGTCGGCGTGCCCAGGCCCGCGTGAGGTAGGCGGTCAGGGCACGACGTAGAGGTCGGTGTACGGCCAGGCGCCGTACGGTGCCCACACGTAGACGCGCCGTCCGGGCCCGGACGCCGCGCCGACCTTGGACCCACCGAGCCGGGTGGAGTGGCGGAAGCCCAGCGGGACCGCCCAGACCTGGCGGACGGCGTCGCGGTCGAGGTGACGCCACTGCCGTGCGGCCGAGGAGCGGTCCGTGGTCGCCTGCGCGTTCGCTGCGCGGGCGGCGTACGCGCCGTCGTGCACCCGGGACAGGTCGAAGCTGCCGCTCGGCGTGAACATCTCGGGCAGCACGGTCGACGCGTCCGGCCAGTCGGCGCTCCAGCCGACCAGGCACAGGTCGCCCTCGCGGCCGGGGTCGAGCACCATCCGGTAGAAGTCCGCCTGCGCGACGGGGTGGCGCTCGACCCGGATCCCGGCGCGGGCCAGCGACGCGACGACGACCTGCGCGACCCGCCCGTTCGTCGGCGTCCGCGGGTAGTCGAGCACCACCGACCGAAGTGGCTTGCCCGAGGAGCGGAGCAAGCGGCGCGCGAGTGCGGGATCCCCGTCCGGCGGCACGGCACCACCGAGCAGACCGGACCAGACGCCGGTGCTCGTGTGATCGCGCATCAGCGACGGCTCTACCATCGCGTCGGCGAGCCGGTCGTGACCGCCACCCGACGAGACGTCGAGCACCCGCCGGCGGTCCAGCGCGACCGCGACGGCTCGTCGCTGGTCGAGGCGAGTGAGTCGGCTGGTGTTCACGGCCAGGTAGGTGACGACCGTGTCAGGTGCGTCCACCCGTCTCGACGACATCGCCCGACGGCGCGTGATGGCGCGGGCGTCCACGGGGTCGAGCGGATCCATGGTGAGGGCCCGCTGGTCGTCCCCGTCGTCCGAGGTCAGGCGTGCCGCGATGTCGCGCGGGTCGGTGCCGAAGTGCACGACGACGGAGTCGGGATAGGCGTGGCGGACCGAGTCGGTGCTGCGGTGCCACGCCGGGTTGCGGACGAGCACGAGCCGGTCGCCGGGCTGGTAGTCATGGACCCGGTAGGGGCCGCTCGAGACAGGGTCGAGGTCGTAGCGCGCACCGGTGTCCGCCGACCGCGGGACCGGGCTGAACGCCGGCAGCGTGACGGTCTGGTTGAAGTCGCCGACCGGCCGGGACAGGTGGAAGGTGATCGTGCGGTCGTCCTTCGAGCACTGCACCGCCTTGTCGAAGGCTGCCTGATGGCGGTGCTTCCCGGCGTACGGCCCGCGGTAGACGGGCGCGCCGTTCCCGCGTGTGGGGATGTCCAGCATGGTCAGGGCGTAGACCGGCCCGTCGGTCACGGTGCCGGTCGCAAAGCTGCGGGAGACGCCGTACCGCACATCGGCGCACGTGATCGCCGACCCGTCCTGGAACTTCACGTCGGGGCGCAGGGTGAACCGCCAGGTCCGCGCGTGGTCGCTGGGGCGCCCGGTGTCGGTGGCCAGGTCCGGTACGACGCCGGTTGCCGTCCGGGCGTCCGGGCTCACCGGGTAGGTGGTCAGCGTGCGGGTCAGGTAGGCGCTGGAAAACGCGATGTCCTCGGGCACGTAGTCGCGCTGGGGGTCGAGGTGCTGCAGCCGGCCCCGCACGGTCAGCAGGTGCAGCGTGCCGCCCCGGGCAGGGCGGACCTGCTGCGCGGTCTGGTCGGGCTCGGGAGCGGTTCCCGTCACGAGCACCACGCCGGACACGACAAGCACGGCGGCCATGGCCGCGAGCACGACCCGAAGGCCGCTGCCGGCCCTGCGCCGCACGGCGTCTCCCTCGCGTCGGTCGGCCGCGGACGTCACATCGTCGCGACCGTGCTGGTCAGTGGTGAGGGGAGCCAGAGGTGAGAGCACTCGGCAACCGGTCCTCGCCGTCCAACATTACCGACGCGGTCGCGGTGGACCGGCCGAGTGCAGCCCCGGGTGTGACCAGGGTCATAGCGCGAGGCACGATGCCGCCATGACGACGAGACTGACGGCCGCCTCCGCGGCCCTCCCCTCCGGTGCAGGCATGCCGTTGCTGGGCTTCGGCACCTGGCAGATGCGCGGCGCCGAGGCCGCCCGCGCAGTGACCTGGGCGCTGGACACCGGCTACCGGCATCTGGACACGGCCAAGGTGTACGGCAACGAGTCGGAGGTCGGCCGGGCGCTGGCCGAGTCGCCGGTCGCGCGGGAGGACGTCTTCGTCACCACCAAGTGCCCACCCGGCGACTCCGGTCACGAGCTCGACACCCTCCGCCGCAGCCTCGACCAGCTCCGCACGGACCGGGTCGACCTGTGGCTCGTGCACTGGCCGGCGGCCGACCGTCCGGACTCGCAGCTGTGGAGCGGGTTCGTGCACGCTCGTGACGAGGGTCTGGCCCGCGACATCGGGGTCAGCAACTACTCGCTCGAACAGATCGACGAGATCACGGCGAGCACCGGTGTCGCCCCAGCGGTGAACCAGGTGGAGTGGAGCCCGCTGCTCTTCGACCGCACCGTCCTGGACGGGCACCGGCAGCGCGGTGTGGTGCTCGAGGGCTACAGCGGGCTGCGCGGCGGGACGCTGACCCACCCTGACGTCGTCGCGGTCGCGGAGCGGTACGCCGTGACGCCCGCCCAGGTCATCGTCCGCTGGCACCTCCAGCACGGCGTCGTCGTGATCCCGAAGTCGGCGCAGCAGGAACGGATCCGGAGCAACGCCGACGTCGACGGCCTCGTCCTCGACGACGCCGACATGGCACGCCTCGACGCGCTCGGCGGCTGACCCTGCCCAGGCTGACTGGCCGACGTGCTTGGGGTGAGTGACGGGACTTGAACCCGCGACCACCTGGACCACAACCAGGTGCTCTACCAGCTGAGCTACACCCACCATGAACGCCGCCCGCGGACGGTGCGGCGCCCCAGATCATACAAGCCCGAAGGCCCCGGTCACGCCTCGGTTTCGGCCCCGGGCAGCACGAACTGCTGGGCGAGCGCCTTGGTGGCCTCGGAGTCCGGTCCGGGCTGTGGAACGAAGATGGCCGAGCGGTAGAACTTGAGCTCCTGGATGCTCTCGGTGATGTCAGCCAGGGCGCGGTGACCGCCGTGCTTGGCGGGCGAGTTGAAGTAGACCCGCGGGAACCAGCGGCGCACCAGCTCCTTGATCGACGACACGTCGACCAGGCGGTAGTGCAGGTGGGCGTCCAGCGTCGGCATGTCCCGCGACAGGAAACCGCGATCCACGTAGACGGTGTTGCCCGCCAGCGGCGCCTTGCGGGCGACCGGCACGTGCTCGCGGACATAGGCCAGCACCTGTGCCTCGGCCTCGGCCAGGGTCAGCCCCCCGGCGAGCTCGTCGAGCAGGCCCGAGGACACGTGCATGTCGCGGACGATGTCGACCATCTGGTCCAGCGACTCCTGCGGCGGGCGGATCACCACGTCGACGCCGTCGCCGAGAATATTGAGCTCGGAGTCGGTGACGAGAGCGGCCACCTCGACCAGCGCGTCAGCCGCGAGGTCCAGCCCGGTCATCTCGCAGTCGATCCACACGAGCCGGTCGTTCATGTGCGCAACCCTATGGTGTCACGTTCCTCGGGACGGGTCGGATCCCTCGGCTGCCCGGCCGATCCGGGCCGTCGCCAGTAGCGCGGCCGCGCAGAGTCCCGCGAGCAGCAGGAGCAGCGCACCCATGCCCGCCGAGCTGCTCCAGCCGGCGCCCGCCCAGTGCATGGCGACCGGGACCAGGACGACCGCGACCAGCATCCACACGACGACCTCGCGCAGCTGGTGCGAGGTCGATGGGCGATGGTGACGGGCGCTCGCCGAACGGTGCAGCACTTCGCCGGCGATGACCGGCGATTCCGGCCCTGCCTCGCCCGCCCGGTGCGCACCCGGGTGGTCGCGCGCGACCGGTCCCGGGACTTGGCGGCGGTGCTTGGACACCGGTCGGCTCCTGAGGCTGGACGCGTCTGACCAGCCAAGCGTAGGGATCGCCGGCCGCACTGGCCGGAGCGGGTGCACGTGGCCGCCGACCTGACATCGATTCAGGGATTGCTGAATTCAGCCGATGCTGTATCCTCGAGGGATGGTGCTGCCGACGTCGTACGCCGTGCTGGACACCCTTGACCGGGTCGGCCGCGCGCTCTCCGACGGCACCCGTCGCCGCATCCTCC
Source organism: Actinomycetota bacterium (assembly GCA_030841245.1). Lineage (GTDB taxonomy): Bacteria > Actinomycetota > Actinomycetes > JACCUZ01 > JACCUZ01 > JAVEDG01. The sequence continues at coordinate 430 of JAVEDG010000303.1, read as the reverse complement.
TGCAGCTGGCGGGTGGCCCGGCCTACCCCGCCGACCTGGCCACCGACCTGGGCGTCAGCCGATCCGGCATGTCCAACCACCTGTCCTGCCTGCGCGACTGCGGGCTGGGCGCGGCCGAGCCCGAGGGCCGCCGGGTGCGCTACCGGCTGGCCGACGGCCGGCTCGCGCACGCCCTCACCGACCTGGCCGGGCTGCGGCTGAGCCCCGCCGCGGGGCACCAGGCGGTGGCCGGATGAGCGCCGACCAGCTGACCCGACCAGCTGCGCTGCGAGCAGCCCGCTGGCTCAACGTCGTGACCATCACCTGGAACGTCGCCGAGGCTGCCGTCGCGCTCGCTGCTGGGGCGGTGGCCGGGTCGCTGAGCCTGGTGGCGTTCGGGCTCAACTCCTGCATCGAGGTCTCCGCAGCTCTGGTGCTCACGTGGCGGCTG
>JAVEDG010000221.1 GCA_030841245.1 Actinomycetota bacterium | reverse complement strand
ATGTGGCCGGGTTCAGCTTCCTGCCAGGACTCGTGCTGGGCAGCCTGCTCATGGCGGTCGGGCTGTTCCGGTCGCGACGCGTGGCGCGCTGGCTGGCGGTTGGATTCACACCAGCCGTGATCGCAGCAACGGTTGCCGCCCCGCAGGGCCTGCTCGGCGGACTTGTGACCCTGCCGCTCGTCGCGATCATGATCATGCTGGCTCGCGAGGTCTCCCGATACGAGGCCACCGCGACAGAGGGTGCCGCGGCTGCTGCGGTCGCGCCCTACGCGGCGGTGCAGTGAGAACCGGCTCCTCACCCCGTTTGCCCGATCCCTCGGCGTGAGCCGAGGGATCGCGGCGGCCGGACGACCCGCACGGTCCGCGATCGGGTGGTTCACCGAAGGCGTGCCGATGCCGTTCACCGAGGGGCACCAGGGCGTCGTGTCGAGCTGCGTCGGTGGTGTGGCGTTCTCCGACGTCCGCTTCCCGGCCTTGACCGCGCAGCCGGAGCACGAACACCCGCTCGACTGCGTGACGGTGCTGCTCGAGGGCGACATCGACCTGAAGGTGGCCCGTGTGGAGCGTGTCGCCGTCACGGGGCAGCTGCGAACCCTGCCACGCGGCGTCCCCCACACGACTGCCTTCGGGCCCTCTGGAGCTCGGGTCTTCAGCGCTGAGATCGACGAACTGCGCACGTTGTCCGACGGTGCTGCTGCGTCCTCAGTCCTCGGCACCACGACGGATGTGCGGCACCCGGAGATCTCGACGGTCGCGTGGCGAATCGTGCACGAGCTGAGGAACCCTGACGGAGTCACCCCTCTGGCGCTGGAAGCGCATCTGTTGCACCTGCTGGCAGGGGCCGCCCGGCTCTCGCACGGCGACGTGGTCCGGAGGGACAAACCGACCTGGCTCATCGCGGCCCACGACCTGGTCCACGACCGTTTCCTCGAGGACCTGCGCCTGGGTGACGTGGCTGACGCCGTCGGCGTTCATCCTGCGCACCTGGCTCGCGGGTTCCGTAACGGGTACGGCGCGCCGCTCGGCGACTTCGTCCGTCGGCTCCGCCTGGGCTGGGCCGCATCGCGACTGGTGGGCTCGGTCGACCCGATCTCGGTCATCGCCAGGCAGGCAGGGTTCTCCGACCAGGCACACTTCACCCGGGCGTTCTCCCGCTACGCCGGCTTGCCGCCGAACCAGTTCCGCAGGAGCCGGGTCGGCGGGCACGGTCAGCCACCGGCCTAGCCCCGGACCTGCACATTGCCGACCACGTCCCAGGGACCGAAGCGAGGCAAGGCAGGGCTGGCGCAGAAGGCCTCGTTCGCGGACTCGTCGCCGAAGCCCACGAGGGACGACCGGTCGGGGGTCGTCGCGGAACCATCGCCGAGGTCGAAGACCTGGAACCAGCCGAAGGTGCCGACCGGGACCGTGGGATCGGTGCTCTGCACGATGACGCCCCCGAGTTTCGCGCGATTCCCGTCGTACACGCCGAGGCAGGTGACCCGTCCACTGAACCGGAACGTGTCCCCGTCGAAGACCTGCTGGTAGGTGAACCTGCCGTCGACCGCTCCGCCGGCGGCCTGCGCGACGGTGAACGCGAGGTCGCGGCTCACGACCGGTGCCCCGAACACGTCCGCCCCGATCGTCCAGTGGACCCCGCCGGTCGCCGACTGGGCCGGACCTCCCGAGGCGGCGGCCACGGCTGGCGCGACCAGCAGGAGCAGCGTCAGGGAGATTCTGGCCAGGATCCGGGTTGGCGTACGCATGGGTGCTCCTCGTCGCATGATGAGGACTCAACGCTAAGGAGCGGACCTGGACCGGGTCTTGCACGTGACGAGCACGTCCTTGCCCCGATCGATCCGCTGTCTCCCAGAGTCGTCCGAGACGGTGACGGGGCGGGGCAGGACTAGAGATCCGGTTCGCGTAGCACGTCGAGGTTGCGGAAGGTCGGCTGTCCATCGCTGATCGAGGTCAGGAAGGCCGCGAACTCCCCGGTCTCGGGCCGGCTGGCGTTCTCCATGCCGAGGTCATGTGAGGCGAACTCCACCATGAGGAGGAAGACGTCGGCGGCGTCCCGGTCCTGACGCAGGACGGCGTGATGGGGGACCCGCCGACCCTCGCTCCGAGCGATCCAGTCGTCGAGGCGGGCGTTGAAGCGCTCGATGTGTTGGGTCTTGAACTCGATGATCTGGGTGAACTTCATGAGCTGGCCTCCTCCATGACTGGCGAACCCGACTGGTTGTCAGCGGCGATGAAGTTCTGGTTGTCGGTCCGCCGCGTGGCGCAGACGACTCCGTAGTTGGAGACGATCAGCGGGTCAGATAGGTCAGCGCAGCCTTGACCCAGACGATTGCCGTGGCCCGGCCGGCGAGGATGATGCCGAGCTGGTTCATCGCGAAGAACGTCGTGCCCACGATCAGAGCGACCGAGGCGGTCCTTCGCAGATTCTGCGCCGACAGGACCACAGCGGTGGTCTCGTGCGATGCGGACCACGTCCGCGCCCGTCCGAGCATCTCAACCTCCAGCGATCAACGTCTGTTGCCGTTGAACGTAGGTCTGGCGGGCGGGCGGTACCTCCGTATGGATACGGAACTTCGACTACATGCCGAACTCGGCCCCTCGACGGATCAGCTCCGTCTTGGATCCGATGCCGAGCTTGCGGTAGATGCTGACCAGATGGCTCTCCACCGTGCGCTTGCTGACGTGAAGATGGCTCGCGATCTCCGTCGCGGTCACCCCTCGAGCAGTCAGCATGGCAACTCGCGCTCCCGCCGGCTCAGCGAACCGACCCCGATACTCGTACGACGCCGAGGTCGGCTCTTGTGCCCGGTGACGAAGACTTCGACCTCGTCGGCGATGGCGTCGACGTCGCCCAACCACGGCCGGTGATCCGTACCTTGAAGCTCGACGTACGTGGCGTCGGCCAGGTGGTCCGCCAGGTAACGGGCGTGCCCCACGTCGATAACGTGTCACCGACCCGGTGCAGGATCAGCGCGGGCTGGGCGATCCTCGGGAGGAGGTCGCGGATGTCCATCCGCATGTTCATGCGGATGGCGTTCTGCGCCATTGCGGGGCTGGCCGACATGCGCAGGTATCGGGCCCACCACAAGCGGTGTCTGGCGTCGTCGGAGCCGCTGGGTCGACCTCCGTCCCACCATTCGCCAGATGCCCACGCGCGATCCATCTTGTCGATGACGGCTTCGAGGTCCTGGGCCGAAGGACCGAACGGATAGTCCGGCCCGGCGAGCCGACGGGCCCACGATCCGTAGACGATGACCGACTCGGCACGTTGCGGGTGGGAACATGCGAAGAGCAGGCTGAGCGTGCCTCCCTCTGAGATGCCGAACATCGTGGCTCGCTGCG
>JAVEDG010000292.1 GCA_030841245.1 Actinomycetota bacterium | reverse complement strand
CCGACGAGGCCGTCGCGGAGAAGCTCCAGCAGATCTGCCTCACGGCGTACTTCCGGCCCTACACCAACGTCGACGTCGTCGGCGTCGAGCTCGGCGGTGCGGTCAAGAACGTCATCGCCCTCGCCGTGGGCATGGCCGACGGCATGGGGTTCGGCGACAACTCCAAGGCCTCGATCATCACCCGCGGCCTGGCCGAGATCACCCGGCTCGGGATGGCTCTCGGTGCCGACGCCACGACCTTCTCGGGACTGGCCGGCGTCGGGGACCTCGTCGCCACCTGCATGTCACCCCTCTCGCGCAACCGGACGTTCGGCGAGAGCCTGGGTCGCGGCATGACGCTGGAAGAGGTGATCGGCGCAACCCGCCAGACCGCGGAGGGCGTCAAGTCCTGCGAGTCGATCCTGGCGCTGGCCCGCTCCCACGGCGTCGACATGCCCATCACCGAGCACGTGGTGGCCGCGGTGCACGACGGGCTGCCGCCCGAGGAGATCGTCCGGCGCATCATGAGCCGCAGCGCCAAGTCCGAGGGCGTCTGAGCGGAGCCGAACGCCCTCAGCCGATCAGCCCAGGACCGGGTCGAGCGCTCGGGCGAGATCCGACCAGAGGTCCTCGACGTCCTCGATCCCCACCGAGAGCCGTAGCAGCGAGTCAGGGACCTCGGCGCCCTCGGAGGGCCATCTGCGCCGACGTTCCAGGGTCGACTCGACCCCGCCGAGACTGGTCGCGTGAACCCACAGCCGCGTGCCCTCGCTGACCCGCGTGGCCTCGTCCGCACCGCCCCGGATCTCGACGGAGACGATCGCGCCGAACCCGGGGTAGCGCACTCGAGACACCGACTCGTGATCGGCCAACCGGCGGGCCAGCTCGACCGCGTTGGCCTGCGCGCGCTCCATCCGCACATGCAGCGTGCGCAGCCCGCGCAGCGCGAGCCACGACTCGAGCAGGCCGGGCAGCGCGCCCTGGGTGCCGCGCGTGGCGACCAGTCGTTCCACCAGGTCCGGGTCGCGTGCGACGGCGACGCCGAGCACCACGTCGGCGTGGCCGGACAGGTACTTCGTGGCGCTGTGCACGACCAGGTCGGCTCCCATCTCCAGCGGGCGGCACAGGACCGGCGTGGCGAACGTGTTGTCCACGGCGACGAGTGCGCCCGCCGCCCCGCCTGCGGACACGAGACCGGGCAGGTCGGCGGTCACGAGCAGCGGGTTGCTCGGTGTCTCCACCCACAGCAGGTCCGCGCCGGGCAGCGCGCTCAGCACAGCGTCGAGGTCCGAGAGGTCGAGCGCGCGAACCACGAAGCGGCCCCGCTCCGTCAGTGCCCGCAGCAGCGAGGTCGTGCCGTGGTAGGCGGTCGTAGGAGCGACCACGACGCCGCCGGCTGGCACCAGGTCGAGCACCGCGGCCGTGGCCGCCACCCCCGAGGAGTACGACGTCGCCACCCCGCCCTCGAGCGCACCGATCGCGGTCTCGAACATCTCCCAGGTCGGGTTGCCGTAGCGGCCGTACCCGATCTCCCCACCGGCGTGGTAGGTCGAGGCGGGCACCAGCGGAGCGTTCAGCGGTCCGTCCGCCACCCGCGGCGGGCGACCTGCGGTGACCGCCACCGTGGCCGGGGCCAGCGACAGCTCGGTGGAGGACAGCTCGGACGAGTCGGACTCTGCGGTGGGATCGGTCACGCAGCGAGTATCGCGGACCGGGGCTCCGGTGGGCGGTATGCGCACCGGTAGGGTCGCCGCGATGAGCGACCCGAGGGACCCGAGCCTGCCCGCGGAGCAGGGCGCCGCCGCGGAGCGCGCCGGCGGATCCGGTCGCAAGCTGCGTGTCGCCGTGGTGTTCGGCGGGCGCAGCACCGAGCACGCGGTGTCCTGCATCTCCGCGGGGAGCGTGCTGTCGGTCCTCGACCGGGACGCCTACGAGGTGGTGCCGGTCGGCATCTCCCGCGAGGGCAGGTGGGTGCTCGCCGCGGACGAGCCGGAGAAGCTCGCCATCACGGGCGGGACGTTGCCGGAGGTCGCCGACTCTGGCTCGTCGGTGGTGCTCGCCGGCGACCCGACCAGCCGGTCCCTGACCGTGCACGAGCCGGGCTCGCTGCCTCGCGAGCTCGGGCAGGTCGACGTGGTCTTCCCGTTGCTGCACGGGCCGTACGGCGAGGACGGCACCCTGCAGGGGCTGCTGGAGCTGGCCGGCGTGCACTACGTCGGGTCGGGTGTCTTCGCCTCCGCGGCAGCGATGGACAAGGGGCACATGAAGGCCCTGCTGGCCGGGTCGGGCCTGCCGGTAGGGCGCTACGCCGTCGTCACCCCGCGGCAGTGGGCCCGTGACCCCGCCGCGGTCCGCGAGACGGTCGCGACCCTCGGCTACCCGGTCTTCGTCAAACCGTGCCGGGCCGGCTCGAGCGTCGGCATCACCAAGGTGCGTGAGCCGGCGGAGCTCGACGACGCGATCGAGGTGGCGCGCAGCCACGACCCCCGGGTGATCGTCGAGGCCATGGTCGAGGGCCGCGAGATCGAGTGCGGTGTGCTCGAGGGCCGAGATGGTGGGCCGCCTGAGGCAAGCGTCCCGGCCGAGATCATCGTCGGGGTCGGGCACGACTTCTACGACTTCGACGCCAAGTACCTCCCCGACGAGGGCACCGAGCTCGCCGTACCCGCCGACCTGCCCACGGGCGTCGCGGACCAGATCCGCCGGATGGCGTGCGAGGCGTTCGAGGCGCTCTCCTGCGAGGGTCTCGCGCGGGTGGACTTCTTCCTGGACCGCCATGGTGCCGTGCTGGTCAACGAGGTCAACACCATGCCGGGCTTCACGCCGTCGTCGATGTTCCCGCTGATGTGGCAGGCGACCGGCCTGGACTACCCGGCCCTGGTCGACCGGCTGCTGCAGACCGCGGTGGCGCGCGACACCGGGCTGCGCTGAGCGCACCGGCCGTGACACCCGGCGGACCGGGTGCCCGAGCTGCTGCGCCGGATCGCCGCCGAGGTCAGCGGGCCTTCGGCACCGAGCTGCTGACCGCCGCGGCCAGACCCGGCAGGGCGGCGGTCGAGTCCTGGCGCGGGACCGACCGCGGGACCAGCAGCTCGACGTACGCCGTGCGGCCCACGGTCGTGAACACGTACCACTGCGGGCGGTCCTCGGGCAGCCATGCGACCCGGTTCACCACGATCAGCTGCGAGGTGGGGGAGAGCGCGGCCGGGCGGGCCACACCGCAGCGCAGCACCACCGCCGGGTCGCCCCACGCGGCCGTCGTGACCGAGCGTGGCCGGGTCCCGCGCCTCGACCTACCGTCCAGCGTCGTGGGGAGCGCGCCGTGCAGCGTGGCGCAGCCCGGGGCAGCCGCTGCTGCCGGCGGTGCCACGCGGACCGGGCCGGACGAACCGCCGGAGCAGCCGGCCAGTGTGGCGAGAACGAGCGGCGCCGCGACCCACCCTGACGCCCGGCGACGGCGCGAGGCGCCGCGCAGGCTCAGAGGTGCACGACCGGGCAGGTCAGGGTGCGGGTGATCCCGTCGACACCCTGGACCCGGGCGACGACCAGCTTGCCCAGCTCGTCGACGTTGCGCGCCTCGGCACGCACGATCACGTCGTACGGGCCGGTGACGTCCTCGGCCTGCGTGACGCCCTTGATGTCGGCGATGGACCGCGCCACGGAGGCGGCCTTGCCGACCTCGGTCTGGATCAGGATATAGGCCTGGACAACCATCTGCGTGGCCTCCGTAAGGTCGGCGGTCGGGTCTCGCTGCGTCATGGGAACCTACCGGATCGGGCAGCGGGGCCAACGAGTGGAGGGCGTATGACGCGATCGGTCGGCGAGACGGGCGAGTTCGCGCTCGTCGAGGCCATCGGCGCCCGGCTGCCGCCGTCCGACCTGCCCCTGGGACCCGGCGACGACGCGGCGGTGGTCGCCGCGCCCGACGGCCGGGTGGTCGCCTCCACCGACATGCTGGTGGAAGGGCGGCACTTCCGGCGCGACTGGTCCGAGCCCTACGACGTCGGCCGCAAGGCGGCCGCGGCCAACCTGGCCGACATCGCGGCCATGGGGGCACGCGCGACGGCGCTGCTCGTCGCGCTGGCGGTGCCCGAGGACCTCCCCGCCGACTGGGTGCTCTCTCTCGCCGACGGGCTGCGCGACGAGGCGGCCGAGGTCGGGGCCCCGGTCGCCGGGGGCGACGTCGTGCGGTCGGGGGTCATCACGGTCTCCGTCACCGCGCTGGGCACGCTGGAGGGCCGGGACCCCGTCACACGCGCCGGTGCGCAGCCGGGGCAGCTGGTCGCGGTCGCCGGCCGCCTCGGCTGGGCGGCAGCGGGGTTCGCCGTGCTGTCGCGGGGCTTCCGGTCGCCGCGCGTGCTGGTCGAGGCGCACCGCCGCCCGGCGCCGCCCTATGACGAAGGGCCGCGGGCAGCTGAGCTGGGCGCCACCGCGATGATCGACATCAGCGACAGCCTGGTCGCTGACCTGGGCCACGTCGCGGCAGCGAGCGGAGTCCGTATCGACGTCGAGTCGGCGGCGTTCCACGTGCCACCCGCCTTCACCGACACGGCACGCGCCCTCAGCGCCGACCCGATGGCCTGGCTGCTGGCCGGGGGCGAGGACCACGCGCTGGCCGCGTGCTTCCCTCGCGAGGTCGACCTGCCGATGGCCTGGCAGATCATCGGGCGGGTGGGCGAGGGAGAGGGCGTGCTCGTCGACGGGCAGACGTACGCGGGCCCGGCCGGGTGGCGCTCGTTCTGACCGGGAGCGGTCAGCGCAACCTCAGCGGGTGACCTTGCCGGCTTTCAGGCAGGAGGTGCAGACGTTGAGCCGCTTGGGGGTGCGGCCGACCATCGCGCGGACCGTCTGGATGTTCGGGTTCCAGCGGCGCTTGGTGCGGCGGTGCGAGTGCGAGATGCGGTTGCCGAAGCCAGGGCCCTTGCCGCAGACGTCGCAGGTGGCAGCCACGGAACACTCCAGATCTGAGGAACGAACGGCCAGGAGACCCGGCCCGCCCGGATCGGCTCCGGGCAACCGCAGCAGACTATCCGACGAGCGCCACAGGCGGCCAATCGAGCGGCACCCGCCGTCGCGGCCACCAAACCGCGCTGAAGCCGGGCGGGCCGAGTGCCGCCGGACCTGGTCAAAGGCCCTACTACGCTTCGCAGGGTCCGTGCGGCGCAGCCGGCGCACGTCGCAGCCCTACATCTTCTTCAACCCGCACCCCAGCAAGCGGAGGGGCCGAATGCCCGCAGCCCTGCTCGAGGCCGCCGCCGTGCGGGCCTGGGCGATCGCCGGCCGTGATGCGCTGGCTGCTGCGCGCGCGGAGATCGACGAGCTCAACGTCTACCCGGTGCCGGACGGCGACACGGGGACCAACATGCACCTCACCGTCGCGGCCGCCGTGGCCGAGCTCGACGAGTCGGCCCGGACCGGCTGCTCGGCCGGCCGCGTCCTCGCCCTACTGGCGCACGGCGCCCTGCTCGGCGCGCGTGGGAACTCCGGGGTGATCCTCAGCCAGGTCTTCCGCGGCCTCTCCGACGCGGTCGGCGACGACGCGGTCGACGGTGCCCGCCTGGCGACAGCGCTGGGGAAGGCCGCGACGGCGGCCTATGAGGCCGTCGGCCGCCCGGTCGAGGGCACCATGCTGACCGTCACCCGGGTGGCGGCCGAGGCGGCGGCGGGCGCAGGGACCGAGCTCGGCGCCGTGGTCGTGGCAGCGGCCGACGGCGCTCGCGAGGCGCTGGCCCGCACGCCCGAACAGCTCGAGGTGCTGCGGCGGGCCGGTGTCGTCGATGCCGGCGGTCGCGGCGTCTGCGTGCTGCTCGACGCCCTGCAGGAAGTCGTCACCGGTTCCGTGCCGGTACCGGCCGCCGTCCTTCCGGCCGTCCCGGTCGCGCCGTCCGCCGAGCCGGAGTCCGATCCCGAGGATGCCGGGGACGGACCGGGGTACGAGGTGATGTTCCTCCTCGACGCGCCGGCCGGTGCGATCCCGCCGCTGCGCGAGACGCTCTCCCCGCTCGGCGACTCGCTGCTGGTGGTCGGCGGTGAGCCCACCTGGAACGTCCACGTGCACGTGGACGACGTCGGCGCGGCGATCGAGGCCGGTCTGGCTGCCGGACGTCCGCACCGCATCCGGGTCAGCAGCTTCGCCGACGCCGCCCGCCGGCGCGGTCAGGCCATCCCCGAACGACGGGCGGTCGTGTCCGTCGTCGCGGGCGACGGGCTGGCCGCGCTGTTCGAGGCGGCCGGTGCCACGGTCGTGGCCGGCGGCCCCGGCCGGCGAGCCTCCACCCGTGAGCTGCTCGAAGGGCTGCGCCGGGCGCACGCCCGTGACCTGGTGGTGCTGCCGAACGACGCCGACAGCCTCGCCGTTGCGGAGGCCGCGGCCGGCCGGGCCCGCGACGAGGGCCTGCGCGTCGCGGTCATCCCGACCCGGGCCACCGTCCAGGCGGTGGCCGCCCTGGCCGTGCACGACCCTGCATCGCGGTTCGAGGACGACGTGGTGCGGATGACGGCTGCCGCGGGGGGCTGCCGGCACGGCGGGGTCACCGTGGCGGCCCGGGAGGCGGTGACCATGGCAGGGGTCTGCCGGCCCGGCGACGTGCTCGGCATCGTCGACGGCGACTTCGCGGTGATCGGCGAGGACCTCTCCACCGTCGCCTGCACGGTGGTCGACCGGATGCTCGGGTCGGGTGGCGAGCTGGTGACCCTCGTGAGCGGGGCCGACTCCCCCGACCGGCTCGCGTCCGAGGTGGTGGACCACCTCGGACGGACCCGTCCGGAGGTGGACACCGTCGTCTACGAGGGAGGCCAGCCGCGCTACCCCTTGCTGATCGGGGTCGAGTGAGGGTGGGGGGACCGTGACCGAGGTCGGCCTGCAGGCCCCGCTCGTCCAGGTCGTCGGCGACAAGACCGCCAAGGCTCTCGACGCCAAGCTCGGCATCTGGACCGTCGAGGACCTGCTGCGCCACTACCCGCGTCGCTACGCCAAGCGGGGCGAGCTGACCGACCTGGCCGCGCTGCGGATCGGGGAGGAGGTCACCGTCCTCGCCCGGGTGGCGGCGGCGGCGGTGCACAGCTACCGGCGGCCGGGCTCCCAGGGAGGTCCCCCCAGGTCGAGGCTCGAGGTGACGCTCACCGACGGCACGGGGACGCTGCTCGTCACCTTCTTCGCCAAGCGCGCCCAGACCTGGCTGGCCGACCGGCTCCGCGGCAAGACCGGGCTGTTCAGCGGGACGGTCGACACGTTCCGCGGCAAACGCCAGCTGGTCCACCCCGACTACGTCCTGCTCGACGACAGCGACGACGTCGACGCCCTGCGCTTCGCCGGCGCGATCATCCCGATCTACCCCGCGGTCGCCAAGCTGGAGACCTGGAAGATCAAGCAGGCGGTCGACATCGTGCTCGAGGTGCTGGGCGAGGTGCCCGACCCGCTGCCGGAGGGGGTCCGGGCGCACCGTGGTCTGGTCGGCCTCCGGGAGGCGCTGCGGCTGGTGCACCTGCCGGAACGCGACGAGGACTCGCGGCGCGGGCGGGCCCGGCTGCGCTACGACGAGGCGTTCGAGCTGCAGGTGGTGCTCGCCCGTCGGCGTACCGAGGCCGCGCTGCTGCCCGCCACGCCTCGGGTCGCCACCGACGGGGGGCTGCTGACGGCCTTCGACGCGCGACTGCCCTTCGAGCTCACCAAGGGCCAGCAGGAGGTGGCGACGAGGATCTCCGCCGACCTGGCCGAGGAGCACCCGATGCACCGGCTGCTGCAGGGTGAGGTCGGCTCCGGCAAGACGGTGGTCGCCCTGCGCGCGATGCTCGCCGTCGTCGACGCGGGCGGGCAGGCGGCGCTGCTGGCCCCCACCGAGGTGCTGGCCCAGCAGCACCATCGCTCGGTGACCGAGATGCTGGGTCCGCTCGCCGAACGCGGTCTGCTCGGCGGTGCCGACGTGGGCACCCGGGTGGCGTTGCTCACGGGCTCGCAGCCCAGCGCCGTACGCCGGGCAGCGCTGCTCGACATCGCCTCCGGCGAGGCCGGCATCGTGATCGGGACCCACGCCCTGATCCAGGACACGGTCGACTTCCAGGAGCTCGGTCTCGTGGTGGTCGACGAGCAGCACCGGTTCGGGGTCGAGCAGCGCGACGCGCTGCGGCTCAAGGCGTTGCGCCCGCCGCACCTGCTGGTCATGACGGCCACGCCGATCCCGCGCACGGTCGCGATGACCGTCTTCGGCGACCTCGACGTGTCCACCCTCACCGAGCTGCCGGTCGGGCGCTCGCCCATCGCCACGCACGTGGTCCCGGCGGGGGAGAAGCCGCGGTTCCTGGAGCGGGCCTGGGAGCGGGTCCGGGAGGAGGTGGCGGCCGGGCACCAGGCCTACGTCGTGTGCCCCCGGATCGGGACCGACGAGGGCAGCGAGGAGGCGGCCGGGGACGAGCCAGAGCCGGACGACGTCGACGGGCCGCCGCGCCGCCCACCGCTGGCGGTCGTGGACGTCGTCGAGCAGCTCGCCTCCGGACCGTTCGCCGACCTGCGCGTCGAGATGCTGCACGGTCGGCTCCCGGGCGACGTCAAGGACGGGGTGATGCGTCGGTTCGCCGCCGGCGAGGTCGACGTGCTGGTCGCCACCACGGTGATCGAGGTCGGGGTCGATGTGGCGAACGCGACCGTCATGGTCGTGATGGACGCCGACCGGTTCGGTGTCTCCCAGCTGCACCAGCTCCGCGGCCGGATCGGCCGGGGTGCCGCGGCCGGGCTCTGCCTGCTGGTCACCGACGCCGCGGAGGGGTCGCCCGCCCGCGAACGGGTCGACGCGGTCGCCGCCACCTCCGACGGCTTCGAGCTCTCGCGCCTCGACCTGGAGAGCCGCCGTGAGGGCGACGTCCTGGGCGCCTCGCAGTCCGGGCGCCGGTCGAGCCTGCGCCTGCTGCGCGTGATCCGCGACGAGCAGGTCATCGAGCAGGCTCGCGAGGACGCGACCGAGCTGGTCGCCGCCGACCCGCGGCTGGAGAAGCATCCCGACCTGCTCGCCCGGATCGAGTCCCTCCTCGACGAGCAGCGCGCGCAGTACCTGGAGAAGGCGTGACCGGCGGCCACGAGTACCGGCACCTCATGCTGCGGGTGCCGTGAGCCGGATCGTGGCGGGCGCGGCCCGGGGCCGTCGACTGGTCGTGCCCGCGGGTCGCGACACGCGCCCGACCTCGGACCGGGCGCGGGAGGCGATGTTCTCGACTCTCGAGTCGATGCTCGGCTCGCTGGCGGGATCGCGCTTCCTCGACCTGTACGCCGGGTCCGGCGCGGTCGGCCTGGAGGCCCGCAGCCGCGGGTCGGCCGGGGTGCTGCTCGTCGAGTCCGACGGTCGCGCCCTGCGGGCCGTCGCCGACAACGTCGCCGCCGTCGGGCTCGACGGGGTCGAGGTCCGGCGCGGTCCGGTGCAGCGGCTGGCCCGGCAGCGGCCGGGCACGCCGTACGACCTCGTGTTCCTCGACCCGCCGTACGCGCTGGCCCGGGCCGACCTCGCCGCGGTGCTGGGCGACCTCTTGGGCAACGGCTGGCTGGCCCAGGGCGCGGTGGTCGTCGTCGAGCGGGCAACCCGGGACGGGTGGGACTGGCCGGCCGGGTTCGTGGCCGACCGTTCCCGCCGGTACGGCGAGGCGACGCTTTGGTACGGTCGCGCCGCCGGGCCGTCCTCCACCTCGTCGGAGGCGGCGGTCGAGACGGTCGAGGAGTGACAGGTGCGCCGCTGCGTGTGCCCAGGGTCGTTCGACCCGGTGACCAACGGACATCTCGACGTGATCGAGCGGGCCGGCCGCCTCTACGACGAGGTGACCGTGGCCATCATGATCAACAACTCCAAACGCGGCATGTTCGAGGTAGAGGAGCGTGCCGAGCTGCTGCGGGAGGTCACGGAGGGGCTCGGCAACATCGTGGTCGACTCGCACCACGGTCTGCTCGTCGACTACTGCAGGGACCACGGGATCCCGGTGATCGTCAAGGGGCTGCGGGCCGTCACGGACTTCGACTACGAGCTGCAGATGGCCCAGATGAACCACCGGCTCACCGGCGTGGAGACGCTGTTCGTCGCGACCAGCCCGGAGCACTCCTTCCTCTCGTCTAGTCTCGTCAAGGAGGTCGCCACCTACGGCGGCGACGTCTCCGGGCTCGTGCCCGACGCCGTGCTGCGACGCCTGGCGACGCGGCTGGGCAACACCGCGCAGTCGACCACCGACCCCTCCAATTAGGGACCGAGAAGCTCCAGTGGACGTCCACGACAAGCTCGACGAGCTGACCAAGATGGTCGAGAGCGCCCGGTCGATGCCGATGTCGGCCTCCTGCATCGTGAACCGCGGCGAGGTCCTCGGGCTGCTCGAGGAGCTGCGCGAGCTGCTTCCCGAGGAGTTCCGCCACGCCCAGCTGCTGCTGGAGGACCGGGACGCCGTGCTGGACGAGGGCCGGCGCGAGGTCCAGCGGCGCCTCGAGGACGCCGAGGTCCAGCGGGCCCGACGGGTGGCCGAGACCGACGTCGTGTCGGAGGCGGTGCGCAACGCGGAGCAGATCCGCGCGGCAGCGGTCGAGGAGGCGCAGTCCATGCGCGACGAGGTCGACGACTACGTCGACACCAAGCTGGCCAACTTCGAGGTCGTCCTGGACAAGACCCTGGCCGCCGTGCACCGGGGCCGTGACAAGCTCCGTGGGCGCAGTGCTGCCCAGGAGCTGAGCCAGGAGAGCCTCGACCGCGTCGGTGAGCCCGATCCCAACTCGTTCTCCGACGGCTCGCTGCCCGGTCCGCTCGGCTGACCCGGACCGGCCGGTACCCCGGGCCGAGTGCCGCCATGCCGCCTGGGTTCGGCGGTGATCCGCCGGTCAGGTACCCTGAGCCCGGCTTCGTCCGAAGCCGATGTCAGTCGTGCGCGCACGACGACACGTCCCGTCATGAAGGAGCAGCCACCACTGACCCGCTTGGATCCGCGTCAGCCCCTCGTGCTCGACACCCATGAGCTCGGTCGCCGACCTGGGTCGATGCGTTCGGTGGCCCGCTCCGTCCCTGCACCAGCCGACCTCGGCGTCGACGTGCTCGGTGTCCCGGTGGGGACCCCGATCGACGTCGAGCTGCGGTTGGAGGCGGTCATGGAGGGCGTGCTCGTCTCGGGTACGGCGCGGGCGCAGGTGTCCGGTGAGTGCGTGCGCTGCCTCGACCCGATCACGCAGACGGTCGTGGTCGAGCTCCAGGAGCTCTACGCATACCCGGGCCGCGAGCCCGACTCGGACGAGGACGAAGCCGAGCTGCACCAGCTGGAGGGCGACCTGCTCGACCTCGAGCCGGTGCTGCGGGACGCGGTGGTGCTGGCGCTGCCGTTCCAGCCGCTGTGCCGGGACGACTGCCCGGGCCTGTGCTCCGAGTGCGGAGCCCGGCTCGCCGACGAACCGGGGCACGGGCACGAGACGGGCGACCTCCGGTGGGCCGCTCTGCAAGGCCTGCTGGACCGGCCCCGGCCGCAGCAGGGCGAGACGCAGCACAGCACGGCGGAAACGACGACCAAGGAGACATAGCAGTGGCCGTTCCCAAGCGGAAGATGTCGCGTAGCAACACGCGCTCGCGGCGAGCACAGTGGAAGGCGGTGCCGCCTTCGCTCGTCACCTGCAAGCGCTGCAAGGAGCGCAAGCTGCCCCACGTCGCCTGCCCCACTTGCGGGACCTACGACGACCGCGCGGTCCTGGACGTCTGAGAAGCGGTTGCGCGCAGTGGACAACGGAGGAGCGGGGGCTTCCGGCGACATGGAGCGGCTCGCCGAGCGGATCGGGGTCGGGCTCGACCTGGCCCTGCTCCAGCGAGCCCTGACCCACCGCTCGTACGCCTACGAGAACGGCGGGCTGCCGACCAACGAGCGCCTGGAGTTCCTGGGGGACTCGGTGCTGGGCCTCGTCGTGACCGAGACGTTGTTCCGCAGCCACCCCGAGCTGCCCGAGGGCCAGCTGGCCAAGCTGCGGGCGGCCGTGGTCAACATGCGGGCCCTGGCCGACGTCGGGCGCGCCCTCGACCTCGGCAGCTTCGTGCGCCTCGGCCGCGGTGAGGAGAGCACCGGTGGCCGCGACAAGTCCTCGATCCTGGCCGACACCCTCGAGGCGCTGCTGGGTGCGATCTACCTCGACCTCGGGCTGGTCGCGGTCGCCGAGGTGATCCACACCATGTTCGACCCGCTGATCGGGGAGGCGTCGAACCTCGGGGCCGGCCTGGACTGGAAGACCAGCCTCCAGGAGCTCACGGCGGGCCGGAACCTCGGCGTCCCCGAGTACGTCGTGACCGAGCAGGGCCCCGACCACCAGAAGACCTTCACCGCGGTCGTGCAGGTCGCGAGCGAGACGTACGGATCGGGCAGCGGGCGCAGCAAGAAGGAGGCCGAGCAGGAGGCCGCCGCGGCCGCTTGGCACATCATCCGGGGGAGTTCCCGCACGCCGACGACTGAGCCGCGCACCCCTCAGGGGTGAGGGTGTCTGGGCCGGCGCTGACACTGCGGACACCAGTAGGAGGAGCGGTTCATCCAGCGGGACCGGCGGATCGGCCTGCCGCAACGCGGGCAGGGCTCGTGCTCGCGGCCGTAGACGTTCAGCGACCGCTCGAAGTAGCCGCTCTCGCCGTTGACGTCCACGTACAGCGCGTCGAAGGACGTCCCGCCGGAGGCGATTGCCTCCGAGAGCACGGCACGGACGGCGCCGAGCACCCGGTCCGCCACCGGCCGGGTCATCGTCTCGGTGGGCCGGGCCCAGTGCAGCCGGGCGCGCCACAGCGCTTCGTCGGCGTAGATGTTGCCGACGCCGCTGACCATCGACTGGTCGAGCAGTGCCCGTTTGAGACCGGTACGGCGCCGCCGTAGCCCGGCGGCGAAGCCGGCGTCGTCGAAGGCCGCGTCGAGCGGGTCGTGCGCGATGTGCGCGATGGAGTCGGGCAGGGCCGCCCCGCCGGCCGCGACCGAGAGCCCCCCGAAGGTGCGCTGGTCGACGAACCGCAGGTCCGGCCCGGCGTCGGCGAAGCGCAGCCTGACCCGCAGATGCCGCTCGGCCGGCGCATCGGTGGGTACGACGAGCAGCTGGCCGCTCATGCCCAGATGGGCGACCAGGGCGTCGCCGGAGTCCAACGGGAACCAGAGGTACTTGCCGCGCCGCCGGGCCGCCGTCATCGTCCGGCCGGTCAGCAGGGCGACGAAGTCCGCCTCGCCCGGCAGGTGGCGCCGGACGGCTCGCGGATGGGCCACGACGACCTCGGCGACGACGCGGTCGAGGACCCACCGGGCCAGGCCCCGCCGCACCGTCTCGACCTCCGGCAGCTCGGGCACCAGCGGAGGCTAGCCGAGCGTGCCGACGGTCCCGCTGACGGAGTTTCGTGCCCTGCGCAGCGGCTGGGAGCGGCACCGTCGGATGTCCGTATCTGCCCAGGTCAGAGGGCCGATGTCGGGCGACCACCCATTCGGCCCAACCGATCTCGTGATCGCATCGTGACCTATTGACCGGGCCGGATCGGGATGCGACCCTGGAAACCCCACGTCGCCCACGACGACCTCGCGCCCCAGAACGGCGACGTTCTCATCTCGACCCGGCCAACCACCCACGGCCGGAATGTGGAGGACCGCCCATGGCGAAGGCTCTTGTCGGTCATGTCGGTGGGCTCGACCCCCGGGTGGCCTTCGAGGTGCGCCGGCTGCGGGAGCGAGTACGAGACCTCGAGTCCGAGGTCATTCGCCTGCGCGCCGAGAACGACGCTCTCTCATCCGTCACCGACTCGCACCTGATCACGCTGGACGCCCAGCAGCCCGCGCTGGCCTAGCTTCTCCGCCAGCCCCCATCCGGTCACGGGACACCACCACGTGGTGTCCCGTCCTCATGTCCGGGCGCGGTCTCCGCATGGCCGGGGCATGGCCGGGGCATGTCCGGGGCGGTCTTCGAGGTCACCGGCGCCGGGCGTGGCGGGACCGTCGCGGCGGTACCGGAAGGTAGGGTTGCCCTGGCCTTCCCCGCCCGACGTATGTCCGGAACGCACCCGCCGCCACGCCTCCTTTCGGTGAGGACGGCTCCCGGACGCGAGGAGAACCGCTTCGTGCACCTGAAGAGCCTGACCCTCAAGGGCTTCAAGTCCTTCGCCTCCGCCACGACCTTCCGCTTCGAGCCGGGGATCACCGCCGTCGTCGGGCCTAACGGCTCCGGCAAGTCCAACGTCGTGGACGCCATCGCCTGGGTCCTCGGCGAGCAGGGGGCGAAGTCCCTGCGCGGCGGGAAGATGGAGGACGTCATCTTCGCCGGTACGGCGGGGCGCGCGCCGCTCGGCCGGGCAGAGGTCTCCCTGACCATCGACAACACCGACGGTGCCCTGCCGATCGACTACACCGAGGTCACCATCTCGCGGATCATGTTCCGCAACGGCGGCTCCGAGTATGCGATCAACGGTCAGGCGTGCCGGCTGCTCGACGTCCAGGAGCTGCTCTCCGACTCGGGCATCGGCCGGGAGATGCACGTCATCGTCGGCCAGGGCCAGCTCGACGCGGTGCTCTCCTCGGGGCCGGAGGAGCGGCGCGGCTTCATCGAGGAGGCCGCCGGTGTCCTCAAGCACCGCAAGCGCAAGGAGAAGGCCCTGCGCAAGCTCGAGGCGATGCAGGCCAACCTGGCCCGGCTGTCGGACCTGACCGCAGAGCTGCGCCGCCAGCTCAAGCCGCTGGGCCGGCAGGCGGAGGTGGCGCAGCGGGCCCAGCAGGTGCAGGCCGACCAGCGCGACGCCCGGCTGCGGCTGCTCGCCGACGACCTGGTGGGGCTCCGCGACGCGCTGGACGCCGACGTCGCCGACGAGACCGCGGCCCGGGCCCGGCGCGCCGTGGTGGAGACAGCCCTGGGCGAGGCCTCCCGCACCGAGTCGGCACTGGAGCGTCAGCTGGCGGCCGAGGCCCCGCTGCTGGCCA
>JAVEDG010000170.1 GCA_030841245.1 Actinomycetota bacterium | reverse complement strand
CCAGGCCGGCTCCGGCCAGCGTCGGCGCCACGTCCCAGCCCTGTTTGACGCCGTTGTCCGACAGCCAGTCGGACAGTGCGTCCTCGCGGTCGGCGACGACGATCGCCGACTCGGCGGCTCCTGCCGGCTCCGCCTCGCGACGGAGCTTGTCCAGAGCGGTGATCTGCTCGGCCGAGATGGAGCTCGTCACCAGCCCGGTGACCGACGACGTCAGTGCCTCGCAGGCGTCCTCGAGGGCGTCGACCGCGCGAGTCGCCGCGGCCGCCGGGTTGTTGATCTCGTGCGCGAGGCCGGCCGCGAGGTTGCCGAGCGCCACCAGCGCCTCACCCTGCCTGGTCACCGTCTCGAAGTTGCGCGCGGTGCGGATCAGTCCTTCGATCAGGTGGGCACCGAACCGGAACCAGGTGTCGCACCGCTCACGCAGCGCCTGCGCGGGAACCCGGAAGGCGCGCCCGGGCAGCGACCCACGACCGGTTGCCAGATAGACGCCGTGCTCGTCCCATGCCCTGAACCCGCCCGCCCAGCGACCGGGCTCGTCCATGGACCCGAGCCGGTTCTCCTCCCGCCCGACGTGACGCAGCAGGTCGACCCGGCCCTCCAGCAGCACCCACCAGAAGTCGGCCGGCCTGCCCTCGACGAACAGCTCGGTGCCCACGTCGAAGTGCAGCTCCTCACCGACCGCGGCCAGCTCACGGAGCTGGTCGTTGCTGAGACCGTCGAAGAGGGCGAGGGAGCGCAGCTCCTCGGTGCGCATCAGGCGAGCATACTCAGGCGATCGTCATCGTGTAGCAGAGCGCGGTACCTTCCAGCGCCACCACACCGTCGCCACGGGTCACCCTCGTCGCGATCTTGGTGATCGGTTTGTCGTCACGCACCTCGAGGACCTCGACCTCACCCGTGATGGTGTCGCCGGGACGGACAGGTGCGGTGAAGTTCCAGGTCACGTTGAGGAACACCGACCCCGGCCCGGGCAGCTGCTCGGCCACCACTGCGTTGAGGATCGCGCTCGTGATCCCGCCCTGCACGACGATCTCGCCGAAGCGCGACCGTCCGGCGGCCTCGGCGTCGTAGTGCAGCGGGTTGCGATCGCCGCTGATCTCGGTGAACAGACCAATGTCAGCGTCTGTGACGGTTCGCGTCATCGACGCCCGTGCTCCGGGCTGTGGCTTGGCGCGGGACCAGGCAGTCATGGCGGGTGCAACGCCGTCGTCCCATGGATTGATCCCCTGGACGCGCCTACGCTTCGGCCATGCGGCGCTACCGGGGCTTCATGGCGGACAGCGCCCGCTGGGAGCGCTTCACCTTCCGGCCCGACGACGTGGTGATCTCGACCCCGTCGAAGTGCGGTACGACGTGGATGCAGACGATTGTCGGCATGCTGCTGCACGACCGGGTCGAGCTCGACGTACCGATCAGCACCATCTCGCCGTGGCTGGACATGCTGGTCCGCTCCGACGAGGAGGTGTTCGGGCTGCTGGAGGGCCAGACCCATCGGCGCTTCGTCAAGACGCACACCCCGCTCGACGGCGTTCCCGTTGTCGACTCCGTCACGTACATCTGCGTCATCCGGCACCCGCTCGACGTCGCCCTCTCGGACCGCGACCACGCCGCCAACATGATCGGCGAGCGAGCCGTCGAGCTGCGGACCGCCGCGACCGACGAGCCACCGCCCGAGCAGGTCCGCCCTGACCCGCCGGAGGACCCTGGAGAGTTCCTGCGCTGGTTCGTCGACAACGACGTACCGCCCACGGGCAGCGGACCGTACGGTCTCGAGGACTACTGCCAGCAGGTGAGCACGTACTGGGACGCGCGCCTTGCTCCCAACGTCCACCTGTTCCACTACGGCGACATGTGGACCGACCTCGACGGTGAGATGCGGATGATCGCTGCGGCTCTCGGGGTCGCGATCGACGAGGACCGCTGGCCCGCCTTCGTTGCGTCGGCGACCCTCACCTCGATGCGGTCGCGCGCGGCTCTCACGGCACCCGAAGCGCACCTCGGGCTGTGGCAGTCGGCCGAGGCGTTCTTCCGTACCGGCGGCACCCGCGACTGGGCTGCGCTGCTGACGGCTGCCGACGTCGTCCACTTCGAGCAGCGCCTGGGTGCGCTGGCCGGCGACGCCGCCGGTTGGGTGCTCGGCGGGCGCACGGCGCTGAACGGCTAGGGGCGCGCGTCCAGTGGCGCAAGGTGGTCGCGCTGTAGCCCGGAAGAGCAGCCAGTTCGCGCCACTCGACAGCGCGCTCCCCGGATCACCGAGGGAGGCTCATCGAGCCCGTCATCATCGTGGCGCCCTGCGGAGTCGTCAGTGCCGGGATCGCACCTGGGGCGGCGAGGAGCAGGACCCCCAGGACGAGCAGGACCACGGCGGTCCCGTACGTCGCGACTCGACGCCACGGTGTGGCCTTCTCCACTGCGATCATCCCTGCCACGACGGTCATCCAGATGATGCTCATGACCCCCAGCGCGAAGAGTGACGCCATCAGAGCCCAGCAGCACCCGACGCACCAGGCCCCGTTCCTGGCTCCCATCCGCAACGCACCGGAACGACCGCTTCGCCAGGAGCCGAGCAGGAAGCCCAGCGGGCTGCGGCACTTGCCGAGACAGACGTCCTTGAGGGGGCTCAGCTCGTAGGCCGCCGCGACCAGCAGCGTCGCGCCCGCGACCCAGCGCCCCGCGTGGTCCCACGCGAGGGCACCGCCCGACACGTCTCCGGCGGCGAGGCCGACCGCGAACGCCACGACACCGGCACCCGCCCATGTCGCGAGGTAACCCGCGGCGAACAGGAGGGGCAGGACCGGCGAGTCCCGCTCGGTCATGCGCGCGTACAGCGCCGCGGTCGGGGCGACCGACGGGAACATCATCGCAGCCATCATCACGACCCAGATCGCGAGGAACCAGCCGAACGCACCCAGGTTCGTCCAGGGACCGTTGTCCATCCCTTTCATCTGGTGGGCGGTCCACCACCAGCCGACGGCGGCAAGGGCGAACAGCAGGGCGACGAGCCCGAGCCGGGTGCGTGCGGCGGCGAACGCCGGCGCAAGTCCACCGCCACCACCGACCGGCACTGGTGCAGGAGCGGTCATGTCGTCAAGCTGCCATCTCGTCAAGCTGCCCTGTCGTCAAGCTGCCCTGTCGTCAAGCTGCCCAGGAGAAGTCGGACGTCGACAGCCCGGTCTTGCCCTCGTACTGGATGCCGAAGGCGTTGATCCGCGAGCGCTTCGCCTCGGCCATGGTGAGGTTCGACCCGACCGGGTGGAACATCCCGTCGAAGCGCACCGGCTGACCGGTCTCGACCCCGAAGGGCACGACGTCCTCGATCTCGAAGTCGATCACGTCGCCCACCTTGACGCTGTGGCGCAGCCCGTCGTCGACGACCTCGATCGCGGCTCGTTCGGCGCCGAGCATCTCGCCGACCAAGGGCGCCAACCCGCCCATCGGGCCGCCGAGCTGACCGCTGAACACCGCCATCAGCTTGTCCATCTGTCCGTCGGTCGCGCGCTCGTCGACGAAGGCGCCGAGCCGCCAGTTGCCCTCGGTCATGACCTTCGGGGTGTCCGCGATCAGCGCCACCTTCAATCCCGCGACGTCGGTGCCTTCGATCGCACCCTCGCGGATGTTGAAGACGAGGGTGACCCGGCAGAAGTCGTAGGTCGCCCCGTGGTCCAGCGACAGGTTGCAGGGGCACATGAGCTCGCACGAGCAGGTCTCGACGTAGCTCCCCGTCAGGTTCCAGGACATGGGCAGTCTCCCTCCGGCGTCGGCAAGTCTCCGACCGCGGTGAGTGACGTGTCAATGCCCGCCGATCAGCTCGGTGTCCCGGCCGTGCCGACGGCCGGCGAGTCGCCGCATCCAGTGGCGCAAGGTGGTGGCAATTCGACCGAAAACGCAGCCAGTTCGCGCCACTCGACGGCATACCTCGGCCGGCTCGTGAACCGATCGCCTAGGACCGCAGCTGCGCCAGGATCGTCGGGTCCCTGATCTCGCGGTCGCGCGCGAGCAGGAGGACCTTGGCGACGACCTCGGCGGTCTTGGGGTCGTCGTCGGCGAACGGCAGGAACAGCCGCCCCCGGTGCTGGGAGCCGACCGGCACGATGCAGACCGCGCCGCCCGGGCGGCGGTGGACGGTCCCGCTGCCCAGGTGCACGCTGTACTCCCCCAGCGCGCCGTCGATCAGGACGTGCGACCCGACGTAGGACAGGTTGTCCAGCCTCATCAGCCTGGCGGTCTCGCGGACCAGCGCCGCACGCATTTCGGTGGTCGACGCGGTCGCCTCCGGGTCGACGCCCCCAGCGTGGGCGACGCTGACGACGAGGTCGAGGTCGCGCATCGTCTCGGAGAACACGACGGGCGGCACGTCGGCGATCGGCTGGGCGACGTGCTCGCCACGACGGGTGAAGTAGACGCCACCGATGGTCGGCAGGTCGGCCTCCAACGGCGTCAGGAAGCCGTCGACGAACTCGACCCGCGCGGCGATGCCGTGCCCGTGGAAGACCCGGGACGCGTCGCCCGACTCGCGTGAGGTGAGCCAGCCGCGGCGCGTGAACAGGGCCAGCGCCTGCCGCGGCTGCAGCTGGTGCCCGTCGTACCGATGACTCGCCGGGCCGTCCACCCGCTCCTGGTCGGTCACCACGTAGATCTCGCGGAACACCTGCTGGAAGGGCTGGCGCCGGCCCCAGCCGAACACCTCGCGCTGCCACGCGATCCAGTCCCCGGCGAGCAGGTCGACGGGGTGAGCGATGCGGACCGAACCCGATGCCGCGAACGACCTGCCGTCCGCCCCGACCAGGCGTCCGTCGACCCTGCGCCCGGTCCGACCGCGCCCGTCGACCCACACCAGCTGGTCGAGCATCGGAGCGACCACCGGGTGG
>JAVEDG010000153.1 GCA_030841245.1 Actinomycetota bacterium | reverse complement strand
TGCGCGGCGGCGGCGGGAACTTCGGCGTCGTCACGGAGTTCGAGTTCGCGCTGCACCCGGTAGGCCCGATGGTCGCCTTGGGCCTGCAGTTCTGGCCGCTGAGCCAGGGGCCGGAGTTCCTGCGGCTGGCCCGCGACGTCGCCACCTCGCTGCCGGACGAGATCAACATCATCATCGGCGCGATCAACGCTCCTCCGGCCCCGTTCGTCCCGCCCGAGCTGCAGGGGACGCCCGGCTACGCGCTCATCGTGACCGGCTTCGGCGAGCCGGCCGAGCACGAGCAGGTGCTGGCACGCATCCGCAGCGCTCTGCCGCCGCTGGTCGACTTCGCCACACCGATCCCCTACGCGCAGCTGCAGCAGATGTTCGACGAGGGCAACCACTTCGGCCTGCACGCCTACGACAAGGCCACCTACCTCGAGACCCTCAGCGACGACGCGCTCGACGTGATCGCCGAGCACGTCGCCCGGAAGTCCTCCCCCGAGTCAGCGCTGTTCGTCTACCGGCTCGACGGCGCCTTCGCGCAGGTCGAGGACGATGCGACCGCGTTCGGCGGCCGCCGTACGCCCTGCTTCGCGCTGTTCCTCCTGGCCATCGGCGAAGACGCCGCCCAGTGCGAACCGGACGTGGCCTGGGTCCGCGACCTCTGGGCCGCGCTCCAGCCGCACGCGATGGGCTCGGGAAGCTACCTGAACGGCGAGTCGGAGTTCACCGAGGACCGGATCCGCGCGAGCTACGGCGCGGCGAAGTACGACCGGCTGGTCGAGATCAAGGGCCGCTACGACCCGGACAACGTCTTCCGCCGCAACGCCAACATCCCGCCCGCGGCCACTCCCCCACGGCAGCGCACGCCGCAGCCCTGAGTACCGTCAACCGGCCCGGGAGCCCCGCACCTGCAGGTCGGCGAGCAGGTCATGCGTGGCCGCACTCACCGCCTCGACCGCCCGGTCGAAGGCGTCGGCGTTGTGCGCCGCCGGCGTCCGGAACCCGCTGACCTTCCGGACGTACTGCAGCGCGGCCGCCCGGTGGTCCGCCTCGCTCACGTCCTCGGTGAACGGTGGGCGCAGCGTCTTGATGCTTCGGCACATTGGGTTTCTCCCGTCTCAAACAGCGAGGGTACGTCGGGGCAGGCCCGGGTACACCGACCGGAGTGCGGCAGCCGGACCCGGCAGGCCGACGACAAGGAGGCGGCCAGGTGGCAGAGCCGGACGAGTCCGACAGCTCGGAGAGCAAGGGCACCGTCCTCGTCGCGCTCGCCGCCAACCTGCTCATCGCCGCGGCCAAGCTGGTCGGGGGGTTGATCAGCGGGTCGAGCTCGATGATGGCCGAGGCGGCGCACTCGGTGGCCGACACGATGAACCAGGTCTTCCTGCTGCGCAGCCTGCGCCTGTCGCAGCGACCGGCCGACAGCCAGCACCCGTTCGGATACGGCAAGGACCGGTTCTTCTGGTCGCTGCTTGCCGCGATGGGGATCTTCGTCGCCGGCGCCGTCTTCTCGGTCTACGAGGGGGTGCACACCCTGCTGCACGGCAGCGCGACGGGTGGCTTCCTCATCGCCTTCGCCGTCCTGGCCGTGGCGTTCGTCGCCGAGGGGACGTCCTGGCTGCGAGCGGTCCGGCAGGTGCGGGCCGAGGCCCGGCGCAACAGCCGCACGGTCCTCGAGGAGATCAAGCGCAGCGCCGACCCGACCGTCAAGACGGTCGTGTCGGAGGACAGCGCGGCGGTGGTGGGGATCCTGCTCGCCGCTATCGGTCTGGGCATGCGGGAGCTGACCGGGCAGGCCTGGTGGGACGGGGCGGCGGCGATCGCGATCGGGCTGCTCCTCGCCGTGGTCGCGATCCTGCTCGGCCGCGACACCCGCGAGCTGGTGATCGGCCGGGCGGCCGACCCCGACCTCGTCGTCGGGATCTACGACACGCTCGGCGAGGCGCCCGAGGTCGCCGAGGTGGTCGAGCTGCTGACCATGCACATCGGCCCCGAGACGGTGCTGGTGGCCGCCCGGATCGACCTCGACAACGTGCTCAGCGGCGAGGAGATCGAGGACTTCAGCACCCGGCTGGAGCGGCGGCTGGCGCAGCGCTGGCCGACGGTGCGTCAGGTCTTCCTCGACCCCACCCGCAGCGACCCGGGGACCGCCGAGCGCACCCGCGAGTACGTCGACGGGCTCAGGTCCGGCGCGCGCGCAGACCAGCAGCGCCCCGCCGTACCTGCCTGAAACCGGGTCACCCGACCGCACCTGCCCCACGGAATCCGCCAAGTCGTTCGCCCCGGCCGCGTCGCGCCGCGATAATGGACGGCCGCGCGGAAGGGGAGCAGTGAGCACATCGGAGCTCGAGCACGAGCAGAGCTATGTCGACCGGCTCTACGCCCGGCTCGACGAGCTGCGTGCCCGGACCGCGCAGGAGCTGGCTGCGGTCCGGCGGGCCGGGCCGTCCGGCACCCCCCAGAACCGCTCCGAGCGCGACGCCTTCGCCACCCTGCACGAGGACCGGCTCGCCCAGCTGGAGGCGGTGGAGGACCGCCTCGCCTTCGGCCGGCTGGACCTCGTGGGTGACGGGCACCGCTACATCGGCCGGCTCGGGCTCTCGGACGAGCACCAGTCCCAGCTGCTGGTCGACTGGCGGGCACCCGCGGCCCGATCGTTCTACCAGGCGACCGCGGCGCAGCCGGGCGACGTGGTCCGTCGACGCCACCTGGCGACGCGCGGGCGTCGGGTCGTCGGGGTCGAGGACGAGGTTCTCGACCTGGCGGCGCTCGACCACGACGACCGGCGCTCCCTCAACGGGGAGGGGGCCCTGCTCGCTGCGATCGGCGCGCACCGGACCGGGCGGATGGGCGACATCGTCGCGACCATCCAGGCCGAGCAGGACCGGGTGATCCGTGCCGACCTGGCCGGCGTGCTGGTCGTCCAAGGCGGGCCGGGGACGGGCAAGACGGCGGTGGCGCTGCACCGGGCGGCGTACCTGCTCTACACGCACCGCGACCGGCTGCGACGCAGCGGTGTGCTGCTCGTGGGGCCGAACACGCTGTTCCTGCGCTACATCGAGGCGGTGCTGCCCTCGCTGGGCGAGACCGGCGTGGTCATGTCGACGCCGGGGACGCTCTTCCCCGGCGTCGAGGCGACGGGCGAGGACCCGCCGGACGTCGCGGTCCTCAAGGGGGACCCGCGCATGGCCCGGGTCGTCGCGGCCGCGGTGCGTGCGCGGCAGCGGGTGCCGGAGACGACCCGCCGGCTGCAGGTCGACCGGGTCGGCCTGGCGCTGACCCCCGCCATGGTGTCGGCCGCGCGCTCCCGGGCCCGGCGCGGCCGCAAGCCGCACAACCTGGCCCGGTCCGGCTTCCTGCTCGACCTGCTCGACCAGCTCGCCGCCCAGCTGGCGGAGGCTCT